>JBNMHS010000015.1:0-45854 GCA_050872885.1 Acetatifactor sp. | reverse complement strand
CTTTTTTCTGATTCGTTCCTGTTCTCTGCTCATTTTTCTTCCTTTGCGACAAAGTTTTTCTTTATTGTACCTTATCGCAAAGGATTTTCCCTTAAAATGAGTAAAATTTATTGCGAAATATTTTTACCTGTCAATACTGAAAAAGTGCAAGAATTCAGCGAAATACGGCAATCGTGGGACTTTGCTATTCGCAGAGCGGTGTTATGATGTCTGCATTCACTTTGTGACTGATTGGCGTGTTTGCAAAAGCATGTGGGAATAATTTGGACGTTTAGATATATTCGGGAGCGAACCGTTGTCAAATATTACATAGATTTTACCCGGAAAGATTGCGAGGAAGGTATGACTCTGCTACAATGAAAATATCAACTTGGGAGGTTTTCTTATGGAGACTAAATTAAATTACAAAAGAACGTTTCTGATCGGACTGGCATTTTTAAGTATCTGCTCCTTTTGGCAGATGTATGACAACATCATTCCCCTGATCCTGCAGAATACGTATCATCTGGGTGAGACCATGACGGGAGCGGTCATGGCACTGGATAATGTGCTGGCGATTTTCCTGTTGCCGGTATTCGGTACGCTGTCGGATAAGGTACATACGAAGCTGGGGAGAAGAATGCCGTTTATCATTGTAGGTACGATTCTGGCGGTGATCTTCATGATGATGCTGCCGGTGATCGATAATGCGGAAAAGGCAAGATGGAGTACCGGAGAATCCTTTAGCAATCAGTGGATTTTCCTGGGCGTTTTGTTTTTTACACTGGTATCCATGGGACTGTACCGCTCTCCGGCGGTGGCGCTGATGCCGGACGTGACACCGAATCACCTGCGCAGCCGTGCCAATGCGGTGATCAATCTCATGGGAGCAGTCGGCGGTGTCTATGCATTGATCATGATCAAGGTACTGGTCGGCAAGGGTGATACACCGGATTATCTGCCGCTGTTTGCAAGCATTGCGGCTGTCATGGCAATCGCCGTGGGTATCCTGGTCATTACCATCCGGGAAAATAAGCTGCGTGAGGAAGTAGAAAAAGCGGAAGCAGCCGGTGCGGAAAAAGCAGAAGAAAAGGCAATGGCGGAAGGTGTGGAGGCTGCAGGCGAGATCGAGGCTGTAGCGGAAGACAGTAAAGCGGAGGTTTTCGAGAAAGCGTCTGATGCAGCAGAAAAAGCTGCGGATGCAAAGAACGGTAACAGCAAGGGCATGCCGAAGGATGTAAAACGCAGTATGTATTTCATGCTGGCGTCCATATTCTTATGGTTCACCGCATACAACGCCGTGACGACAGCATTTTCCCGTTACACGAAAGTGGTATGGAAGATGGAAGGAGGCAGCTTTGCCAACTGTCTGATGGTGGCAACGGTAGCAGCTATTTTCAGCTATATCCCTATCGGAAGTATCTCCGCGAAGATCGGCCGTAAGAAAACGATCATGGGTGGGGTGCTCCTGATGGCAGCCTGCTACGGTGCAGCTATTTTTGCCAGAGAATATCACCCCATTGTCAATCTTGCATTTGCACTGATCGGTGTAGCATGGGCGGCAATCAATGTCAATTCCTATCCTATGATCGTGGCTATGAGCAGCGGCAGTGATGTGGGAAAATTCACCGGAACCTATTATACATTTTCCATGGCGGCACAGATTCTGACCCCGGTACTGTCCGGATTTTTACTGGAAAATGTATCTTACAACACCTTGTTCCCGTATGCACTGTTCTTCTCCCTGATGGCATTCCTGACCATGACCCAGGTGCGTCACGGTGATGTGAAGCCACAGAAAAAGGAGAGTATTCTGGAGAATTTTGATGTGGACGATTGATGGAGAGGATGTCTGCATCGAAGCATCAATAGACTACAATTTATCAAATGTGTTGTAAATCCTTTGGAGAATCTTAAGAAATACCTACTTGAAAATGAAAGAGTAGTGGATTAAAGTAAAAGGCAGCGAATCTATACCGGTGAGAAAACCGGAGTGGATTCGCTGTAAAAAGTTACAGGAAGATAGAAGGTTATAGGAATGAAAGTATTAGGAATCTTATTGATTGTTTTGGTAGTTCTCGCAGTTTTGTATTTCCTCATGATTATGCCGAGGATGCTGCACAAACCGGACACAACCCCTTTCAAAGAATGGCTTTATGCACACAGAGGTCTGCATGATAATGCAACGGAGGCTCCGGAGAATTCCATGGCGGCGTTCCGCAAAGCTGTGGAAGCAGGCTTCGGCATCGAACTGGACATTCAGCTGACGAAGGACAAGATTCCCGTGGTATTTCACGATTTTACATTAAAGAGAGTCTGCGGCGGCGAAGGAAAAGTATGCGATTATACCTATGAAGAATTACAGCAGTTTCATCTGTGCGATTCAGAGGAAAAGATTCCGAAGTTTGAGGATGTATTGAAACTGGTGGACGGAAAAGTGCCTCTGATCGTGGAATTTAAGATTGAGCGCACCGATTTGTCTCTGTGTCCGATCGCGGACAAGATGTTACGGGCGTACAAGGGAATGTATTGCATGGAATCATTTAATCCGTTAGGTGTCCGCTGGTATCGCAAAAATCATCCGGATCTGGTGCGCGGTCAGCTGTCGGATGCCTTCCTGAAAGAGGGAGAGTATGTCGGAGTATTGTATTTCGTATTGCAGAATTTGTTATTGAACTTCCTGACCAAACCGGATTTCGTGGCGTACAATCATCATTATCCGGAAATCCTGTCCAGAAAGCTTTGCAGAGGGCTGTATCATAATACGGCAGCAGCCTGGACCATCAAGAGTCAGGCAGAGCTGGACGAGGCGAGAAAACATTTTGATATTTATATTTTTGACAGTTTTGTGCCGGAAGCGATTATCCCAGTATTCCCAGGTGCTCCAGCAGAATCTTGATTCCCATCAGAATCAGGATCACACCGCCTGCGATTTCCGCCTTTGCCTTATAACGCAGACCAAAGACATTGCCGACCTTAACGCCGATCATGGAGAGAATCAGCGTAGTCATGCCGATGAAGAGCACTGCGGCAAGGATATTAACCTGTAAAAATGCAAACGTTACGCCGGCAGCCAGAGCATCAATACTGGTGGCAACAGCTAACAGGAACATGGTCTTCACATCCAGGGAATCGGTAGCGTGTTCTTCATCTTTGGACAGTGCCTCTTTGATCATGGAAGCACCGATCAGACCTAACAGTACAAAAGCAATCCAATGATCGATGGCTGTGATGAATTGTTCGAACTGGCTGCCGAGAAGATAACCGATGGCAGGCATCAGTGCCTGGAAGCCACCGAACCATAAGCCTACGATACCGGCCTTTTTTAAAGTGACGCGATCCATAGCAAGTCCCTTACAGATCGATACGGCAAAGGCGTCCATAGACAATCCCACGGCAAGAATAAATAAACTGAGCAGATCCATTTTAAGTTCCTCTCTTTCACATTTGTATTTTGTCATTTGTCTCATAAAAAAACTCACAGACAATAGATGCAAAATAATTTGTATCCATTGTCTATGAGTCTCATTATCACAATCATTGCTTCGAAGATACCAGATGCTTTTGGCGCAACACCGCATCATTATGTTGATATCCTCACAGCCTTCTGTTAAGATAAAAAAGGCTGCCAACTACTCCCTCATAGGTAGTATATTCTGTTTTTCGGAACGTGAAGCTAATAGTACCTTATTTGAGAAAAAAAGTCAATAACAAATTGGAGAAATATAGAAAATTATGTATACGAAAGAAAGCCTGAAAAAGCAATTGGAAGCTATGGGATTGACAGGAGAGGAGACCATTCTGATTCATTCCTCCATGAAGTCCATAGGAGAAGTAGAAGGCGGAGCGGATACCGTGCTGGATGCCTGGATGGAATATTTCGCGGAAGGGTTGCTGCTGTTGCCGACGCATACCTGGGCAAATGTGAATGCAGAGCATCCGGTGTATGATTACCGCACGACTCCTTCCTGCGTGGGACTTCTGACGAATCTGTTCCGGCAGCGGGCAGGTGTGGTGCGTTCTCTGCATCCCACGCACAGCATGGCGGGATTCGGGAAAAACGCTGCGGAATATCTGGCGGGAGAGGAAGAGAATAACACTCCCTGTACGCCGGGCGGAGCCTATGACCGGTTGAAGGACTGCGGCGGGAAGATTCTGTTAGTCGGTGTGGGGCATGAGCGCAATACCTATATTCACAGTGTGGAAGAAGTCCTGAATGTACCGAACAGGCTGGCAGATCTGCCCATGAAGCTGATCACGGTTTTACCGGACGGAACCGAACAGACTGTGTATATGAGAAAACATTATAATCCGGAGCAACCGCATATTTCTGAGGATTTTGTAAAATTGAACAGAGCGCTTTTAGAATGCGGAGCAGTGAGGGCGGTGCAATTCGGAGATGCGAAGTGCCTGCTTTGTGATGCCAAAATGGTTTTTCGGGTAGTAAGACATGTGCTGGCACCGGATCCGGAGTGCCTCGTGACGAAACCGGAGATCCCCAAGGAGCGGTGGCAGAACTTCAAATAGTTACAAAAAAAGGATCAGTCCGTCGGACTGATCCTTTTGGCTTACCTTGCTATTAAGCTACAACAGTAACGTTGGTAGCACGGATTTTGCTGCTGTTCTGAGGATCACACTCGGTATCGAAAGTTACCTTCTGGCCCTCTTCCAGAGACTTGAAACCATCAGCGTTGATTGCGGAAAAGTGTACGAATACTTCCTCGCCGTTAGCATCGTTGGTGATGAAACCATAACCCTTCTGAGCGTTAAACCACTTAACTGTACCGTTATTCATTATTGGTACCTCCTTTAATAATTCAGGCTTTGCCTGATCCTTTTGATGATTCTAAAACGTAGGACAAAAAAATCACATATTTTTGTAAAGCATCCGTAAAAGTAACAATGTCTTACAAAAATATGTGAGATCAATGACTTTCATTTAGAATACGGTTAGAGTATACCATTGCCCTGATCGAAATGTCAATAATTATCTTTGATTTTTAGGCCTATTTTACCAGAGAGGAAACATATGATTTTATGAGGGATAAGAAGCGGAGAAAACGATGGATTTAAGATTTCTACTGAAAGCATTACAGGGGGCGCTGATCGGTCTGGGAGCCGTTCTGCCGGGGATCTCCGGCGGGGTATTGAGCGTGGTGTTCGGAGTGTACCGTCCGATCATGGAACTGCTGGCGGATCCATTACATAAGTGGCGGACACATCTGCCGGGGCTGTTTCCCTATATGATCGGGGCGGCAGCCGGATTTTTAGGGGTGGCGAATCTGTTGTCCTATATCCTGAAGACCTACCCGGATCCTTCGGTCTGTGTCTTTGTGGGACTGATCTGCGGGATGCTGCCTTCTCTGTGGAGAGAAGCGGGGGCGCAGGGACGTAACGGCAGAAATGTGGCTGCCTCGGTGATCACCTTTTTTATTGTAGGTGTTCTGTTGTTTCTGTTACAGAACTCCCGGACAACAGTGGAGCCGGGGGTCGCCGGATATTTATTTTGCGGATTCGCGTTTGCACTGTCAGTGATCGCACCGGGGATGAGCTTTTCAACGCTGCTGATGCCGCTGGGGCTCTATACACCTTTCGTGGATGGCATCGGACATCTGTACCCGGAGGTGATGCTGCCAGGGATCCTGGGCTGTGTGGTCACATTCCTGTGCCTGGTAAAACTGGTGAATCGTCTGTTTGAGCGGCACTACGCGGTAATGTTTCATGTCATTTTCGGCATTATCGGAGCGGCAACCGTTATGACGGTCCCAAGAGACAGTTTTATTACCTCGTCAGAGGCGGCATCCCGCAATCTGTTCTGCGTGGCTGCCGGCATCGTGGCTGCATTATTTTTGGAACTGATCAATGAAAAAATGGCATGCTTTCCGGAAAATGAGGCAGAATAAGGAAAGAAATCCGGAAACTGTAACATAAAGGAAGGCGATGCTATGCAGATGTTTGACATTGTGGCAGCGGGGATACTGGGATTACTGATCGGATTCTGGTCCGGCCGGAGCCTGAGATGGAAGATAGAAGAAACGGAAGAATGCGCGGCGGAAAACGGCGAGGAGAGGAAGATCACGGGGAGCAGACAGCTGACCATGACAGGGACAGTGATAGGAAGTCCGGTAAACGGAGAAATCAGAAAAAGCACGGAAGAGACGGAGGAGGCAGGGGCTTCCGGAAGCGGGCAGATATGCATCCTCCCGGCGGACGGCAGGGTCTATGCGCCCGCAGCGGGAAAAGTCCTGAAGCTGTATCCTATGGGAAACCGGATCCGGTTCCGCACGGACAGCGGCGTGGAATTGCTGCTAGGGATCTGCAGGGACAGGGAAGAACTGCACAGTGGTTATTATCACTGCAATGTCCTGCAGAATGAAGTGGTGAGGAAGGGAAAGCTGTTGGTGGAATTCGACAAGGACGGGCTGACGGGAGAAGGAGTGGATACGGCAGTGACTGTGGAAATGTGCGCATCTGAGGAGACCGGACAGCTGGTCAGAACATGGAAAGACTATATCCGGGCAGGAGAGGAACTGCTGTGGGTGCAGCGCAGAGGAAGGAATCAGGAGGATTCCTTCTGCCTGCGGTAGGCACCGGGTGTGGTGTGAAAACTGTCCCGAAAAGCACGGAAAAAGGTCCGGGAGCTGCCGAATCCCACATCCAGGGCAATCTGCGTCACAGACAATTCGGTGGACAGCAACAGGTCTCTGGCATAATCCAGCCGTCTGGAATTTACGTAATCCGGAAAAGTGGTATGTAGTTTTTCCGTGAAGATCCGGGACAGCACAAAGCGGCTGACACCGAATTCTTTTGACAGACTTTCCAGGGATAATTCCTCGGTGTAGTGTCCGTCCAGATAGAGCAGCAGCCGCTGCTCCAGTTCCAGATCCTCCGTGTTTTTTCTCGTCTGCAGAGGCAGGAGCGGCAGCAGGTCTGCCAGTAAAAGCGTGAGATATCCTTCCGCATACATCTGTGCATCGGAAGGAGTCGGACGATCCTTTTCCATGGAGACAGCCAGATCGGTGAGACCTTTCAGGGCAATATGACTGTGTTCTGAGAGACAATCTGTGGAAAATTTATTGCTGGCAGGTTTTTTATTCTGGAAAAAATGACGGAAGGAATGGCAGAAATCCGGCTCAAAGATACAGAGCAGATTTTCGCCGGCATCCACATTTTTCAAACCGTGCATCTGGTTCGGAAATACCAGAACTCCCTGACCGGGCAGAAGATGAAAATCCTGCTGTTCGATCGTGACAGTGGTGGATCCGCTTAAGACATAGATCAGTTCCAGCTGCCTGTGAAGATGGACGGCATAGGGATTATTTTTGGACAAATACAGATAGAGCTGTTCTTTTCGATTCTGATAAAAGATACTCAAAACATCTTCCTCCTGCAACTTTTGGCACTTTGCCTTATGCTCCGCAAATATTCATGAATGTCTTTCCAAACGATTATTTTATGATGTTATATTATGACATCGCAGAGAGCAAATTGCAAGATTTGACATAAACAAATTGATAAATGGCACGTTACGGGAGAAAACTTCTGTTATAATGAGGACAATGAAAGAGCGGCACGCGCGATGACCGCGGGCAGTCTGAGCGCTGCAGATAGGAGAGAAGATATCATGGACAAGACGAAGATACATAAGATGTGGATCGCCGATCAGGGAGACGGGACTTATACCAATCCGATCCTTTATACGGATTATTCGGATCCGGATGCTATCCGTGTGGGAGAGGATTATTTTATGATCGCTTCCAGCTTCTGCAACACGCCGGCAGTGCCGCTGCTGCATTCGAAAGATCTGGTGAACTGGAAGGTCATCAACTATATCATTGATAAGCTGCCGTTCGACTATTATGATAAGCCGGTACACGGCTGCGGTACCTGGGCTCCGGCCATCCGTTACCACGAGGGAACCTACTACGCATTTATTCCAATGCCGGACGAAGGTATCATGATGTGTAAGACCACGGATCCCTGGGGAAAATGGAGCGAGCCTGCGTATGTCCGGAAGGTAGTCGGCTGGATCGATCCCTGTCCCTTCTGGGATGATGACGGGAAAGCTTATATGGTGACGGCTTTTGCCAGAAGCCGTATCGGATTCAAGAGTATGCTGTATATGTCACCGATAGAGCCGGACTGTTCCGGGGTGCTGGGCGACGGACAGTTCATCTATGACGGACATGCCACACAGCCTACCATTGAGGGACCGAAGCTGTACAAGAGAAACGGCTACTATTATATCTTTGCTCCGGCAGGCGGCGTGAAACCCGGCTGGCAGACGGTGCTGCGCTCGAAAAATATCTACGGCCCCTGGGAAGAGAAAATTGTATTGCACCAGGGAAATTCTCCTGTCAACGGACCTCACCAGGGTGCCTGGGTGGATACCCCGGACGGGCAGGACTGGTTTATACATTTTCAGGATGTGGGAAATGCAGGTCGTATCATTCACTTGCAGCCGATGCATTGGGAGAATGACTGGCCGGTGATCGGGGTGAATGCCGTGGACGGCTGCGGCGAGCCCACACTGCATTACAAAAAGCCCGAAGTGGGTGCGACGTATCCAATCGATGCCCCGGAGGACAGTGATTTCTTCGAGGGAGAGACCTTGGGCCTGCAGTGGCAGTGGAACGCCAATTACCAAAGAGAGTGGTATGTACTCAGAGACAAGCAGTTGCTTCTCCCGGCACAAATAGCGGATCCGAAGACACAGCTGTGCGATATCAGTAATCTGCTGCTACAGAAATGGCCGGCGCCGGAATTTTCCGTGACGACATGCCTGCACTTGGAGAAGATGCAGGACGGCGATGTGGCAGGTCTGGTATCCCTCGGCGGATGTTATACGGCTCTGGCTGTCCGGAAAGAGAATGGAACACTGAAGCTTCAGCAGCGTACCGGTAACTGGACAAAAGATGACGAAGTGCGTACCGATCTGAGAGAATGGAACAGTGATGTCATCTATCTGCAGATGAAGGTGGAAAAAGAAACTTACCGTACATTCTATGCAGGAACTACGGAAGATGACTTGCAGCCGGTGGGACAGCCGGTGGAAGCAACTCCGGGACGCTGGGTCGGCGTCAAAGACGGACTGTTTGCAATCAATGAACAGAGCATCTCCGGAGGCAGTGTCGCAGCGGACTATTTTGTATACCGGGATCTGTAAGGCAGGCGGCGGAAAAGTGTCATTGTACAGTAATGATAAAGGATGATGTAAGGTATGACGGAAGAAAAGAAAATGCTGTTTTCGCAGGATGCAATGAAAAAATTGTTGTGGCCTCTGATCATAGAGCAGTTTCTGGCGATCGCAATGGGTATGGCGGACACGGTGATGGCAGCCAGCTGCGGTGAGGCTGTAGTATCCGGAATCTCTCTGGTGGACAGTATCTGTGTGCTGCTGATCGGACTGTTTACAGCCATGGCAAGCGGTGGTGCCGTAGTGGCAGCACAATATATGGGACATGGAGATAAAGAAATGGTAGGCCGGGCCTCCAACCAGCTGTTTTTGGCGGTTGGAGGTGTGGCTCTTCTGTTTATGGCGGTGGCGCTGATCTGGAACAGAGGCTTATTGGCTCTGCTGTACGGAAATGTGGATGCGGATGTCATGAGTGCGGCCAGGATCTATTTCTATATTGTAGCGGTCTCTTTTCCTTTTCTGGGGATTTACAACGGTGGTGCGGCTTTGTTCCGTGCCGTGGGAGATTCCAAAGTATCCATGAAGGTATCTCTGGTGGCGAATCTGGTGAATATTGTGGGAAATGCGATCCTGATCTACGGTGTCGGGATCGGCGTCATGGGTGCTGCGCTTTCCACACTGTTTTCCAGAATATTATCGGCAGTGATGATCGTAGTGCTGCTCAGGAAAAGCGATAAGATCATAATGAGCGACCGCTGGCGGCTGGATATGGGAATCCTGGGAAAGATCCTGTATATCGGTATACCGAACGGTCTGGAGAACAGTATCTTTCAGATCGGTAAGCTGCTGACCACCAGCCTGATCGCCGGGTTCGGAATGGCGGCTACGACAGCCAATGCCGTAACAGGCAGCATTGCCAGCTTTCAGCAGATCCCGGCCAATGCCATCGGTGTGGCGATGATCACTGTGATCGGACAGTGTATCGGTGCCGGAGAGACAGAACAGGCACTATATTATCATAAGAAAATGATGAAAGCAGCGTATGCCTGCATGATCCTGCTGGGAATTCCCATGATCATTTTTGCCCGTCCTATCTGCGGGATTTATCATCTGAGCCCGGAGACGATGAAAATAGCCGTTTTTCTGTTGTGTTACAGCTGCGTCTGCTGTATGCTGGTGCATCCTCTGTCATTTGCGCAGGCGAATGCTCTCCGTGCGGCGGGAGATGTGAGATTTACCATGACCGTGTCGATCTCTTCCATGTGGCTCTGCCGTGTGGGTATGGCTTATATTCTGGGACAGGGCGCAGGTCTGGGTGTCATCGGTGTCTGGATCGCCATGACCATGGACTGGGCGGTCCGTGCGGTTTTATTCACCAACAGAGTGCGGACCGGAAAATGGCTGCAGTATAAGGATAAGCTGATGAACTAAATTTTGCATTGACAGATTTTCCAATGTGTTTTAGCATATTTTTTATAGAAAATACATACGCACGGATAAGTGCAGAAATGAGGCAGAACATGAGCAAAAAGCCCTATGCAGAGCGCAACCTGAAATTTGAGACATTACAGTTACATGTGGGACAGGAGCAGCCCGATCCCGTGACCGGTGCGAGAGCCGTTCCCATTTATCAGACTTCTTCTTATGTATTCCGCAACTGTGACCACGCAGCAGCACGTTTCGGTCTGGAAGATCCCGGTGAGATCTACGGTCGTCTGGGCAACCCGACACAGGGTGTCTTTGAGCAGCGTATTGCAGCACTGGAAGGCGGTACCGCAGCATTGGCAGTAGCCAGCGGCGCAGCAGCTATCTGCTATACGATCCAGAACCTGGCAAAACAGGGAGACCATATCATTTCTGCAAATAATATTTACGGCGGAACCTACAATCTGCTGGCACATACCCTGGTAGACTTTGGCGTGACCACCACTTTCGTGGCTCCTTCCGATTATGACAAGATTGAAGCAAGTTTTCAGGAGAACACTAAGGCTCTCTACATCGAGACTCTGGGCAACCCCAATTCCGATGTGGTAGATATTGAGCGTCTGGCACAGATCGCCCACGCGCACAAGGTGCCTCTGGTAGTGGACAACACTTTTGCGACTCCTTATCTGGTACGTCCTTTTGAATACGGTGCGGATATCGTGGTACATTCCGCTACGAAGTTCATCGGCGGTCACGGTACCAGCTTGGGCGGCGTCATCGTAGAGAACGGCAAGTTTGACTGGGAAGCAAGCGGCAAGTTCCCTCATCTGTGCACTCCCAACCCCAGCTATCATGGTGTGACATTTACCAAGGCAGTTCCCGGAGCGGCTTTTGTGACAGCTATCCGTGCAATGCTGTTACGTGATATGGGCGGCTGCATCTCTCCGTTCCATGCATTTTTCTTCTTACAGGGACTGGAGACACTGTCTTTGCGCGTAGAGCGTCATGTGGAGAACGCACTGAAGGTAGTACAGTATCTGAACAATCATCCCCAGGTAGAGCGTGTACATCATCCTTCCGTATCCACAGATCCCGAGCAGCAGGCACTGTATAAGAAGTATTTCCCCAACGGCGGCGGTTCTATCTTCACCTTCGAGATCAAGGGCGGTAAGGAGACAGCCAAGAAGTTCTGTGACAATCTGGAACTGTTCTCATTGCTTGCAAATGTAGCAGATGTGAAGTCTCTGGTCATCCATCCGGCTTCCACTACCCATGCGCAGCTGTCCGAGGAAGAGCTGAACGAGCAGGGCATCTACAGCAATACCATTCGTCTGTCCATCGGTACAGAGAATATTGATGATATCATTGAGGATCTGGAAGGCGGTTTCCAGTCTGTATAAGATGTATAAAGAGAGATAATACAGCAGAACTCACAGGTAACGAACATTTGCCTGTGAGTTTTTTTATTGAAAAGTTTCGATCAAAAACAATATAGCACTTGACAAATACCCTACGGGGGTATATCTTGTAAAAGAAAACAGGATACCCCTGTGGGGTATTTATGCTTATGGAAACAGTAGAATAACAAGCTCTGCATGAGGAGCATGGAAGATCGCAAACGCATTGAGCGAAAATCGCATTGGGAAGAGAGGAGACTTATGTCAGAACAGATCGGAGAAACATCCCCCACTTGTTGCCATTGCCACCAGAAGGCAACGCCCCGTTCGGAAAAGGAAAGAAAACAATTGCAGAACCGCTTAAGCCGGATGGCGGGACAGTTAAACGGTATCAGCCGGATGCTGGAAGAAAACCGGTATTGCGGAGATATCCTGACACAGGTGGCAGCGGTGGAAAGTGCTTTGCAGGCATTCGGTTATGCGATCCTGAAGGAGCACATGGAGACCTGTGTGGTTGAGGAGATCCAAAAAGGGAATACTGCTATCGTGGATGAAGCGGTAGAACTGGTGAAAAAATTAAAATAAAAAGAGATTGTGACTGCGTACATCGAATACTGATTTGCTGAGATACCAGGGTATGCGCGGATATTAGAAGGAAAATAGAATAAAATAAGCAGTTACAGGTAAGGAAAGAGGTGCAATATAACATTATGAAAGAAAGATATCATGTGACGGGAATGTCCTGCTCCGCATGCTCTTCTCATGTGGAGAAGGCGGTAAATAAATTGGATGCGGTGGAAAAAGCATCTGTGAACCTGCTGACAGAGACCATGGATGTCACTTATGATGAGAGTAAATTATCTTCAGAAGGAATTATTGATGCGGTTGTGAAGGCAGGCTACGGAGCTTCCGTGATGAGCGAAAGCAGTAACGGGAACGCAGCAGTCGGACAGAGTGCTTCCGGCAGTGGAAACCGCCGAAGCGGATCCGGTGCCGACGGCAAACAGGAATTACAGCAGAAGCTGGATGCGGAAGCCAAAGCCATGAAATGGCGTCTGGGAATCTCCATTGGATTCCTGATTCCGTTAATGTATGTATCCATGCATCATATGTTCAAGGAATGGTTCGGCATTCCCGTTCCGGCATTTATCGTGAATACCATGCACGGCAATGCCAACGCCATGAACTTTGCACTGACGCAGTTTTTACTGCTGTTGCCGATCCTGTATGTGAACCGCAAGTTTTTTGCCGTGGGATTCAAGACACTGGCACACCGCAGTCCCAACATGGACAGTCTGATCGCACTGGGCTCCGGTGCGGCGCTGGTGTATGGAATCTTCGCCATGTACCGGATCAGTTACGGTCTTGGCTACGGAGATATGGCGGTAGTGGAGCATTATGCGCACGACCTGTATTTTGAATCCTCCGGAACGATACTGACGCTGATCACCGTCGGAAAATATCTGGAGAGCCGTTCCAAAGGCAAGACCAGTGAAGCAATCACGAAGCTGATGAACCTGGCTCCCAAGGTGGCAATCCTTGTGACGGAAGACGGACAGGAGAAGGAAGTGCCGACGGAGAGCCTGCAAAAAGGTGATATTTTCCTGGTAAAACCCGGCAGCCTCGTACCGGTAGACGGTATTGTACTGGAAGGCAACTCCAGTGTGGATGAAGCGGCAATCACAGGAGAGAGCGTTCCCGTGGAAAAACAGGCCGGTGACCATGTGGTTTCGGCTACGGTGAATAAGGCCGGATTTTTAAAGTGCCGTGCGGATCGTGTGGGCGATGATACGACGTTGGCACAGATCATTCGTCTGGTGGAAGAGGCCAGTGCCAGCAAGGCGCCGATCGCACAGCTGGCAGATAAGGTGGCAGGAGTATTCGTGCCTACGGTTATGGCGATTTCACTGGTTACATTGATCGTGTGGCTGGCAAGCGGTGCCACCGCAGAGTTTGCAATTTCCACAGCCATCGCAGTACTGGTAATTTCCTGTCCCTGTGCACTGGGGCTGGCAACGCCGGTTGCAATCATGGTGGGAACCGGTGTCGGTGCGAGCAACGGTATCCTGATCAAGACCGGTGAAGCCCTGCAACAGGCGAAAGAGATCGACACTGTCGTACTGGACAAGACAGGAACCATTACAAGCGGTAAGCTGAAAGTAGAAGAAATCAGTGGTTATGATGCCCAGATGCCTACGGATGCCATGATGCAGATCGCGGCAGCACTTGAGAAAAAGAGTGAACATCCGTTGGCGGAAGCTGTGGTGGAATATGCAGAGCGTGAGCAGCTGCCGCTTCCGGAAATGCAGGATTTCAAGGCTACCTTCGGACGAGGCGTGGAAGGTGCGCTGGCACATGATTTTTCTGTGCAGGAATCCTTGAAAAAAGATGGACCGACTGCAGCCTTTTATGCCGGAAAATTTGATGAAAAAAATACGGGAAATTCTGTCGGAACAGAAAATGGCACAAACGATGCCGCAGCAATGACAAAAGGAAGTTCAGAGTCTGCGGAAAGGTTACAGAGAAAAGTTATCATTCCTGCAGGCACGAAATTCTATGTGGGCAATCTGGCTTTCCTGCAAGAGAAGAACATTATTTTGCCGGATGGTGCGTTAGACGTCCTGAACCGGATGGCAGACGAGGGTATGACACCGCTTCTGGTAGCCACGGAAGCTTGCTTCCGGGAAGTAAACTTCCAGGAAACTTGCATCCAGAAACCTTGGTCCAAGGAAACAGGATTCCTTGGAATCATCGGTGTAGCGGATACAGTCAAAGCTACTTCCTATGAAGCAATTCAGGCATGGGAGAAGATGGGTGTGAAAGTCATCATGCTGACCGGTGATAACAGACGAACCGCAGAGGCGGTACGGGAAAAACTGGGAATCTCCGAAGTTGTGGCGGAAGTGCTGCCACAGGATAAGGAGAAGAAGGTCAGTGAGTTAAAGCGTCAGGGACACAAGGTCGCTATGATTGGTGACGGTATCAATGACGCGCCTGCACTGGCAGCGGCAGATGTCGGAATGGCGATCGGTGCCGGAACGGATGTGGCGATGGAGAGTGCAGACATCATCCTGATGAAAAATGATCTCCGGGATGCAGTGACTGCTATGAAGCTGAGCCGTTCCGTGATCCGGAATATCAAAGAGAACCTGTTCTGGGCATTTTTCTACAACTGCATCGGTATTCCTCTGGCAGCAGGTGTGTTGTATCCGGCATTCGGAATTCGCCTAAATCCCATGTTTGGTGCGGCAGCCATGAGCTTGAGCAGTATCTTCGTCGTGACGAATGCATTGCGGTTGAAAGGCTTTAAGAGCGGATTCGCCACATTGAAGATTTCCGGTAATGAAAAGACAACAAAAATAATGCAGGAAACCGCAGGTGCAAAAACAGGTATAGAGAAAGCACCGGCGGATCAAAATAACAGAGAAGAGAAAGAGAGGACAAACACAATGACAAAAGTAATCAGTATCGAAGGAATGATGTGCAACCACTGCACCGGAACCGTACAGAAGGCACTGGAGGCAGTAGAAGGCGTAACCGCAGTAACCATGAGCCTGGAGCAGAAGAATGCTACCGTGGATATGGCTGGCGATGTGGCAGATGAGGTGCTGACCAAGGCTGTGACGGATGCCGGCTATGAAGTAAAGGGCGTTACAGCAAAATAAGTCTGGCCTTTGTTGTCGGATAGGAATAGCAAATGATGAAAAAATGGCGCCGCCACCGTGTTGCGGTCTGCTTTATGAGCAGACGGAATGCGGTGGCAGCGCCATTTGGGTCTATAGCGAAAAAAGTGCTTTCCAGATACTTTTTTTATGTAGATATCATAGAGTTTTGTGCGCTGTGGGTCTATACAGAAAAAATAGCATTTTAGATACTCAAATCATGAAAAATGAGTATCTGGAGAGCAAATTTTTTTCTATAGACCCAAAGTGAATCTTTTGGAGTGATATTATGGCAGAAAAGGGGATCAGAAAACAAGATTTTTCTGTATAGACCCATGACTGATATCTCTTTGTTATCATGTACGCCTGTTGTGAAATAGCGTAAGTGAAAGTGTATCAATCAATTGCATCATGGAAAATGCAAAGGGGAAATTATGCATTTTCGAAAGATTCTATATAAAGTTTATACTTTCTTAATTGATTTTCTTACACTATGTGTTATATTAACTATAGAACAGATGAAACAAGAGAGATTTTGAGATTGTGACATCTGTTTGACGAAGGAACGGACAAAGAAATTTGAATAAAACAAATTCAAACAAACCAGTTCATCGTCTAAGAAATTAATATGAAAAACAAAATTGTAACACCTTAGTGAGGAGGCGAACGATTATGAATATTGATAAATTTACACAGAAATCCATAGAAGCAGTCAATGGCTGTGAAAAGCTCGCCATGGAATATGGCAATCAGGAGATTGAGCAGGAACATCTGCTGTACAGTCTGCTGACTTTGGATGACAGCCTGATCTTGAAACTTGTGGAAAAAATGGAAATCCAGAAGGAACATTTTGTCAACCGTGCAAAACAGGCTCTGGAGAAGAGAGTGAAGGTGCAGGGCGGTCAGCCTTACATCGGTCAGTATCTGAACAAAGTGCTGGTCAGTGCATCCGATGAAGCAAAGCAGATGGGAGATGAATATGTCTCCGTAGAGCATCTGTTCCTTGCTATGATCAAATATCCTAACAAAGAGATCGCTGAGATCTGGAAAGAATACGGTATCACAAGAGAGCGTTTTTTGCAGGCACTGTCTACGGTGAGAGGCAACCAGAGAGTGACCAGTGACAATCCGGAAGCTACCTACGATACACTGGAAAAATACGGACAGGATCTGGTGGAGAAAGCGAGAAACCAGAAGCTGGATCCCGTGATCGGACGTGATAACGAGATCAGAAATGTCGTGCGTATTCTGTCCCGTAAGACGAAAAATAACCCAGTTCTGATCGGTGAACCCGGTGTCGGTAAAACAGCCGTGGTAGAAGGCCTGGCACAGCGTATTGTCAAAGGTGATGTTCCTCAAGGACTGAAAGACAAGAAGATTTTTGCACTGGATATGGGTGCACTGGTAGCAGGTGCAAAATACAGAGGTGAATTTGAGGAACGTCTGAAAGCCGTACTGGACGATGTGAAGAACAGTGATGGACAGATTATTCTGTTCATTGATGAATTGCATACCATTGTCGGCGCAGGTAAGACGGACGGTGCACTGGATGCCGGCAATATGTTAAAACCCATGCTGGCTCGTGGTGAACTGCATTGTATCGGTGCTACCACTCTGGATGAGTACAGGCAGTACATTGAAAAAGATGCCGCTCTGGAACGGCGTTTCCAGCCGGTCATGGTAGAAGAACCCACTGTGGAAGATACGATCTCTATCCTGCGTGGACTGAAGGATCGTTATGAAGTGTATCATGGTGTGAAAATCATGGACAATGCGTTGGTAAGCGCGGCAGTACTTTCCAACCGTTATATTACGGACAGATTTCTGCCGGATAAGGCAATTGATCTGGTAGATGAAGCCTGCGCTCTGATCAAGACGGAGATGGACAGTATGCCTACGGAACTGGATGAATTGCGCCGTAAGGTAACACAGCTGGAGATCGAGGAAGCCGCTTTGAAAAAAGAGGATGACCGGATCAGTAAAGAACGTCTGGCAGATCTGCAGAAGGAACTGGCGGATCTGAAGGATCAGTTTAATACGAAAAAAGCACAGTGGGATAATGAAAAAGCATCTGTTGACAAACTTTCCAAACTGCGGGAAGAGAGAGACCGCATGAACAATGAGATCCAGATCGCAGAGAGAGAAGGAGATTATGAAAAAGCCGGTCGTCTGAAATACAGTGAATTACCTGCTTTGGAAAAACAACTGGCACAGGAAGAGGACAAAGTCGGTGAATCCGATCTGTCTCTGGTACACGAAAAAGTATCGGAAGAAGAAATTGCTCGGATTATCTCCCGTTGGACCGGTATTCCCGTAGCCAAACTGACCGAGAGTGAGCGGAACAAGACCCTTCACCTGGATGAAGAACTGCACAAACGTGTGGTAGGACAGGATGAAGGCGTGACCAAGGTCACCGAAGCTATCATCCGTTCCAAAGCCGGTATCAAAGATCCCAGCAAGCCCATCGGTTCATTCCTGTTCCTGGGACCTACCGGTGTCGGTAAGACGGAGCTGGCGAAGAGTCTGGCGGCAGCGTTGTTCGACGATGAGAACAACATGGTACGTATCGATATGAGTGAGTACATGGAGAAGTATTCTGTCTCCCGTCTGATCGGAGCGCCTCCCGGATACGTAGGATACGAAGAGGGCGGTCAGCTGACAGAAGCCGTGCGGAGAAAACCTTACAGCGTGGTATTGTTCGATGAGATCGAAAAAGCACATCCCGATGTGTTTAACGTACTGCTGCAGGTACTGGATGATGGTCGTATCACCGATTCCCAGGGACGTACGGTAGACTTCAAGAATACCATCCTGATCATGACTTCCAACATCGGTGCAAGCTATCTGTTGGACGGCATCAACGAAGACGGTACGATCAAGCCGGAGGCAGAGGCAGCGGTCATGAATGATCTGCGTGCTCACTTCCGTCCTGAGTTCCTGAACCGTCTGGATGAAACGATCCTCTTCAAGCCTCTGACCAAGGACAATATCGGTGGCATCATCCACCTGATTATTGCAGACCTGAACAAGCGTCTGGAGGATAAGCAGCTGACCATCCGTCTGTCGGAGGAAGCTATGCAGTATATCGTAGACAATGCGTATGATCCGGTCTACGGTGCACGTCCTCTGAAACGTTATATCCAGAAGTATGTGGAGACTTTGGCTGCAAAGATGATCCTCGCAGATCAGGTAGAAGAGGGCGATACCATTGTCATTACCGTGGAAGGAGACAAACTTTCCGCACAATGCGAAAAAGGATCGAAAAACCAATAAAACACATTGCAAAGTAACAATGAAATAGCGAAACAGTAAACAAGAAAAGCGAAAGTGGCAGACTTGTCATTTTCGCTTTTTTTTGTTATGATTTCGAGAGGACAAAGTCCGGAGAAATCGTTTATGATGAAAAGAGGAAAAGATATGATACCACAGGATCCTGTAATGTTATTAAGTTTTGTAAATCTGAAACTCCGTGATTTCTACGGAAGTCTGGAGCAGCTGTGCGATGACCTGGATGTAAGTGAACAGGAGATCACAGAGAAGCTGGCAGGCATTGATTATCATTATGACAGGGAGAAAAATCAGTTTGTATAATGCAGAGAAAAAAGGAACCAGATGCCTGATCTGTACCGGCTGCGGCAGGTGCCCGGGAGTAATACGGGGGATGCAGGTCGTGACGCAGAGACTGGAACTGCCAAAGCTGCAACTGAAAAATGATAAGGGAATCCGCCTGATGACAGTGGATATCGGTACGACGACCATTGCCATGCAGCTGTATGATACGGACGGAAAAGTGGTGGACAGTTTTCCGAGCGTGAATCCGCAGACGGTTTACGGGGCGGATGTACTGTCAAGGATCAAGGCAGCGGAAGATCCAAAGAAAGCCGCGGATATGCAGGAAAAAGTCCGCACTCTGATCGAAAAAGGGGTGCAGCGGTTTCAGAAAAAAATAGAGACCGGGGAAACCTTACAGATGGTCATAGCGGCAAACACGACGATGGTATATCTCCTTATGGGCTGGAATCCTGCGGAACTGGGAAGAGCTCCTTTTACCGTGAGCCATACCGGGGCTGTGGACACAGAGATCGCGGGAGTTCCCTGTCATATTATCCCGGGACTGTCTGCATTTGTAGGCGGCGACATCACAGCGGGAATTTTGTCCTGTGGGATGTTGGAACGGGAAGAGGTTACGTTGTTGATCGACCTGGGAACCAACGGTGAGATGGCGCTTGGTAACCGCAGACAACTGTATGCCTGCGCAACGGCGGCAGGACCGGCTTTCGAAGGAGGTGTGAACCGCGGTATCTGGGGAGCCGATATGATCAGACTGCTGCAAAAGCTTCTGGAAGAAAAGCTGATGGACAGACAGGGACTTTTGAAAGAGCCTTATTTTACCGACGGCGTCCGGATCGGAGATGTCTGCGTGACACAGGAATCCATTCGCGCAGTACAGCTGGCAAAGGCAGCAATCGCGGCCGGAATAGAGATTTTGACGGCAGCATACGGCATCCGTACAGAGGATATTTCCAGAGTGGTATTGGCCGGAGGATTCGGCTATTATCTGGATCCCAAGGCAGCGGCGGCAATCGGACTGCTTCCCGGAGAACTCGTGGATCGTACTGTGACCGGCGGTAATACGGCACTCGGCGGAGCCGCACTTGTGGGCAGTCGATCGCTTGAGGTACAAAATGCCGGTCAGAAAACAGTGAATCCAGGGAAGGATGATTTTGAGACAGATGCATCGGATGATCTCCGGAAAAAGGAAAATTTGCAGATTCAAATTTTAAATCTTGCCGAACAGCAGAATTTTGCGGAAACCTATCTGAAGAAAATGGATTTTTGTTAAAAATGTGCAAAAAAAGATACAAAAGAACAGAAAATGTTGTTTTATTATATCAAATATTATGCTATAATTTTTTATAAATAATAGAAACAGAGGTGTAACCGGCAGGAGAGATGTTACATATGCTGTTTTGCTAAGAAATATTTATACCAAGTACCGGAGGATATTTATGAGTACGAATGTTGACAAACCAAAGAAATCTCTTTTTGCGGGGAAAAAAGAGAAGACTGCAGAGAAGTCGAAAACTGAGAAAAAGGTGAAAAAAGAGCCGGCGCAAAAGAAAGTAAAGGAAACGAAACCGAAGAAAACGAGAGCAAAGAGTGGGAAGAGTTCCAAACTGCTGAGCATCCGTAATAAAATCGTGGTATGTTTCCTGGTTCCCATTGTATTTATGATCATTATCGGCGTATCCGCATATCAGAAGTCCGCAGAGGGCCTGAGCGAGAAGTTTACGGATTCCACCTTGCAGACCATGCGTATGGCGACGGAATATCTGGATATGAGCTGTGATTTTATCCGTACCGAAGGTCTGAAATATGCTTATGATGATGATATGAGAAAATATTTCCTGGGAATGTATGAAGACAGTCCGGTGGATAAGCTGAATTTCCTTACTTCCACGAAGTCCAACCTGCTGTCGGTACAGACTTCCAATCCGTTTATCAGTCATATGCATATCATCCCCAAAAAAGGTGTAAGCATTTTCTCCACGAAGCTTTCTTCCGGCGTAGACGGATTCCTGGATGAGTATAAGGAGGATGTATCTCCCGAGACCAACAGCCGCAGTATTCCGCAGTGGATCGACCGCCATGCTGTGTTGGATGAGAAGGTAACGGAGACGGAAAAAGACTACATTATGGCATTTGAAATGATGAGTCAGTCCAATAATGCTGTAGTCGTTATTGATATCAAACCTTCCGCAATCACAGATTTCCTTGAGGAGATCGACATCGGTGAGGGCAGCCTTGTGGGATTCATTACTCCCGGTGGAAGAGAACTGGTGGTTGAAAATGTAGAAGAGGGCAGAGAAAGTGTCCTTCCGGAAGAGGGCAATGTATTTTACGGTGAGGAGTATTACACAGAAATCGTGAATGCTTCGGAAGAGAATTCCGGTACCGCGGAAGTGACTTTCCAGGGAGAAAAGTATCTCTTTATCTACAGTCGCAGCACAGATATCGGATTTACCACCTGTGCACTGGTACCCATGAGAGTGGTGACCAGCCAGGCAACAGAGATCCGGGACATGACTATCGGATTAGTCATTCTGGCATGTGTGATCGTAGTGATCGTAGGTATTTTCATTACTGCCGGTATTGAGAATAATATGAAGCGTATCTCCAAGAAATTCGGAGAGGTGGCAAAGGGTGACCTGACCGTTACCGTATCTGCCAAGGGCCATGATGAATTCCGGGATCTGGCAGGATCCGCTACCAATATGATCACGAATACCAAAAAGCTGGTAAATCAGGTAAGCAATGCGACCGGACAATTGGAAATGTCCGCACAGGATGTGGGACAGGCTTCTGAGGTGATTCACGAATATTCACAGGATATTACCCGTGCCATCGGTGAAATCAATGAGGGTATGGAAGAACAGTCCAGGCATGCACAGGAGTGTGTGGAGAAGACGGATATCCTGTCCAATGAGATCCAGGAAGTAAGTCATGTGGTAGAACGTGTTGAAAAGCTGGTGGATGAGACCGAAGGCATGATCAACAAAGGAATGGAGATCGTACAGGTACTGGGTGACAGAGCCGGTGAAACGACCAAGATGACTGCAAAGGTAAGTGAGAGTATTGAATCTCTCCGCAAGGAATCCGAGATCATCAACAGCTTCGTCGGAACGATCACAGAGATTACCGAGCAGACCAATCTGTTGTCTCTGAATGCTTCCATTGAGGCAGCCAGAGCCGGAGAAGCCGGAAGAGGCTTTGCGGTAGTTGCGGAGGAGATCCGTAAACTTGCCGATGATTCCGCAAAGGCAGCCGGTGAGATCAGTAATAACGTTGCAAACATTACGGCACAGACACAGAACAGTGTGGACAGTGCGAGTCAGGCACAGGAAATGGTTGAACTTCAGACCAAGGCTGTGGAAGAGGTTATTGCAGTATTCCGCGAGATGCAGGCTCGTATGGGTCAGCTGATCGAAGGCCTGAAGGATATCGTGGTAAGCACAGAGAAGGCCGATGGTGAGCGCAGTGCAGCTGTGGCAGCCGTGAAGAATATCTCCGATATCATTGAAGAGACAGCAGGCAGTGCCGAGACGGTAAATGATGTAGCCAACAAGCTTCTGGAGCATGTGGAAAAGCTGAGCAGTACCGCAAGCGTACTGGATGAGAATATGGAAGGATTGAAGAACGAGATCTCCGTATTCAAGATCTGAGCATAGATAAAAACAGAATAAAGCAACCTGCAGAGGAGATCCGGAACAACAGAGTTTCGGATCTCCTTTTTGCTGTCAGGCATTGAAGGCTTTCCGGATGCATATATTTTCTGTGAAAGCATGAGACGGACGGCTTGGAATGAAAAAAGTACTGGCGGGAATTCTGATCTTTGATATGCTTCTGGGGATCCTGTGTCTGGTGGTGGTAACGGAACGATACGCGGGGCAAAAGACCTATGAAACCTATACAGTAACGAGTACCGGTGTACAGGAAACGTCAGAAGAGACAGAGAAAAAGATCGCGCTGACCTTTGATGACGGGCCGCATCCCAAGTATACGGAACTGCTTCTGGATGGATTGAAGGAGCGGGGAGTGGTGGTTACTTTTTTCGTGACCGGTGAAAATGCGGAAAACTACCCGGACATTATCCGGAGAGAGCAGGAGGAAGGGCATCTGATCGGCAACCACACCTACAGCCATATACAGCTCACTTCCCGCAACCGGGAGACCTTCCGGGAGGAACTGGTGCAGACCAATGAAATTCTGGAGGAGATCACCGGGGAGAAGGTAAGCTTTGTCCGTCCGCCCTACGGAAGCTGGGATAAAAGCTTCGAGAAAGAACTGAATATGTTCCCGGTCTTATGGAATATCGATCCGCTGGACTGGTGCTCCCATAACGCAGACTGTATCGCATCCAAAGTAGTGGAAAAAGCGGGGGACGGAGACATCATACTGATGCACGATTACTATGAGACCTCCGTCACTGCAGCATTGGAAGTGGTGGATGCCCTGCAAAAGAGAGGGTTCCGTTTCGTGACCGTGGAAGAAATCCTGTTTGACTGATGAAAAAATGCCTTTCTTAAAATTATCCTTGCATCGTACATCGATGTACGGATATAATTATTGTAGTAGGCGTGGAAAAACATGTCAATACACGTACGATAAAACGAATGAGTTGCATCTATATATGCAATGAAGGAAGAAACATGATAAAAGTAGCTTTTTGCGATGATGATCTGTCGGTGCTTAAAGAACTGAGCGTTCTGATGGACAAATACCGGGTAGAGCGGAATCAGGATATTACCTATGCGGCATTTCAAAGCCCACTGGAACTATTGAGAGAGGTGGAACGCGGGACCGGACTGGATATTATATTTCTGGATGTTCTGATGCCGGGACAGGATGGGATCAGTGCTGCCAGGGAGATCCGGAAGTACGATACTACGGTGAAGATCATTTATCTGACATCCTCCTCGGAATTTGCCGTGGATTCCTATGCGGTGGGTGCCTATTTTTACCAGCTCAAACCCATCTGGCAGGAGTGTTTCTACCGCCTGATGGATTCGGTACTTTCGGAGTGCCGTAAGAATGAGAAAAAAAGCCTGATCCTGCGCTGTAAGGAAGGAATCACCAGACTGGAACTGGACAGACTGCAGTACTGTGAGGTGACGGGGCGTGTCCTGTTGTTCCACAGGGAGGACGGAGAGGTGTTGGACAGTGCCGGCAAACTGGACGAACTGTGTGAGCAGCTGAAGGAGTATGACTGCTTTGTCCGCTGCCACAGGTCGTATCTGATCAATATGGACTATGTGCAGAGTATATCCAACAGATATGTGATCATGACGGACGGTACCCGGATCCCGATTCCCCACGGAAGATATTCCGAATTGAAAGACAAGTTTTTTACATATTTCTTTCGTGAAAACTAGAGATTTTAGCATAAAACGACCGGAGAATTTATTCTCCGGTCGTTTATGTCATATTTGGGTCGATTGGTGTCAAAATGCGTCACAAACGGGAAAAATGAGGTACACTATGTTCAGACAGCAGAGAATGGTTGTCATAGAAGGAGGAAACAATTATGAAGAAAAAATCTTTTGCATGTGCAATGGGACTGGTACTGGCATTGTCCCTGGCAGCCTGTGGTGAGGAAGAAGTAGTTGTGGAGAACACCGATGAAGAAGTGACCCGGGAAGTACAGACTCAGGAAGTGGCAGAAGCTCCGGCAGAGACTACCGCAGAGGCAGGTACGGAAGTAGCAGAAGGCGGTCCCCTGTTACAGGTGGAAGTTATGGAGATCCCGGATCTGAGCGGTACCGAATGGAGTTTTGCAGGTGGTATGATCGATGGCGTTGAGATGGAGGAAGATGATGTGAACACATCACTGGAGGCCTACGGCGGTACTTTACAGCTGGTATTCGGTGATGACGGCGCAGTTACCATGGTACAGGGCGTTGGAAATGTAGAAGGTACTTATGAATATTCCGATGATAATTCTGCTATCAAGATGACATTTGACTTTGGAGGCACTGAACTTGTTTATGCCGGATACTTATCCGAAGTAGGCGACACCATAACACTGATCGCAATGTCAGATATGAATGGCTATGATGGACTTTATTTTGTACAGTAAGGTGCAATAAGAAATTTTGAAAAAGTAGAAAGAACGAAAAGGGGAGGGAGAGACAACAATGGAGATTATGATTATCATGTTGCTGCTTGCCGCCCTTTTTGGTGTCTGGCTGTTGTCGGTACGGCGTAAGCTGAAGACGCAGGAAGAAAATATCCGGAATGCCATGCACCAGACTTTGGTGCAGCTTTCCGCAGAACGGGAGGCACTGGAAGGCTTGACGGAACTGTTGGGTAATTCCGTCGACACGGAAACATTTCGAAAAATAAAACGCTCTCTGGAGTATACGCAGGATGACAGAGAAGGCAGACTGCCGGAGTGGGTGGCAGAGCAACAGAGAGAACTATTGAGAGTACAGAAAAAAATTGCAGAGATCTCGGAAACCATGCCGTTGCTGCAGGCACAGGAGACCTATCAGAAATACTGGAAAGCAGCAAAAAGTTATGAACATATGGTGATGACCAGCGGACTGATCTATAACGATTCCGTGGAAAGCTACAATCGTACGCTTCACCGGATACCGGATCGTATAGCAGCGGGAATCTGCGGGTTCCACCGGAAAAATTTAATAGAGATTATGTAATCCATATACATTCTTAAGGAGGGTAAAACTATGGGATTATTTACAAACAACAAAAAGTTATGTCCGATCTGCGGAAATCCGACACCGAGACTGCTGGCATCAGCGGTGGAGGGGCAGAATCTCTGTAAGGAGTGCGCAGCCAAGATCGATCTGCCGGACGGCGTACTGAATTCCATGACACTGGATGATTTCCGGGAATATATCAAATGTTATGATGCCAATAAGCCCCTGCGTGACAGCTTCACGGAGACTTACCGTTATGACTTTGGATTTTTCAAGGGGAATCTGATACTGGATATGGATCATCAGCTGCTGCGGCTGGGAGTCGTTGACACAGCATTTGCATTGGAACCCTCCGACATTAAGTCCTTCCGTATTCTGGAGGACGGCGAGATATTGTACGAAGGAGAAAAGGGGAACTTCCGGAGCTACAAGAGTGATATCAAGGAACGTTTAAATGAGTTAAAGCCCAGGATCGACGAATACAGAATGCTACGGCATCAGTATGAGATGATGGAAGAAATGCGGCGTAACATGGAGGAGAATAACCGAAGAGACGACAGAAGAGACGATCTGGAGCACAGAGATTACAGAGACCGTGTCATGGAGCCGGACTTCAATATTCCGAATCCGGTGGAGAAATTCGCTGTGGAGATCACACTGAATCATCCTTACTGGAAGAGCTTCTATAAGGAGACGGGAGCACCGAAGTTCGATTCCAATCAGCCCAGTACCATTGATTATCTGGATGATTATACCCAGAAGACGGAAGGCTTGCATGCACTGGCACAGAATCTGATGCAGCTTATCGATTCCCAGGCACAGGAAAAGGTAATAGATCCCCATGCCTCCGCACAGAGCCGGAGTACGCAGAGCGCACCGCAGGCAGCTCCTGTGCAGACAGAGGATCCCACTGTGGCATTGCCCAAGTATAAGGCATTGCTGGATGCAGGCGTTATCACGGCAGAGGAATTCGAAGCCAAGAAGAAACAGCTGTTGGGACTGTAGACCGATCCCTGTCAGAAGGTGAGCATACTGTAGACATCATGTGGATCGATGATTCCGCCAGCACCACCTTTAATGTGACAGCAGGTGCGGCCAACCGGAAATATGGTAAAATTAACCGTTAACAGCGGGAATCGTGTAAAGATTGTGTAAAAATTGAATATATTTTTAAATTGACTAGCACATGGCTGTCGGATATACTATAACTGTATGGCGCTTAAAAACGGTGTGATACGGAAAGCAGGATCTGGCAGCCATGAATGGTTTACAAAAGAAAGAAACATTATTGATCGTAGATGATTCCAAATTTCAAAGAGTAGTGATCAGACAGTCTCTGGGAGAGTATTTTAACTTCGCAGAGGCTGTTTCCGGTGAAGAATGTCTGAAGATCATGGAAAAGGAAAGCGATGCCATAGATCTGGTTCTGTTGGACCTGGTTATGCCGGGAATCGACGGATTTGAGGTGCTGCGCCGCAGACAGACAATGGAAGGCTTTAAGGATACTCCCGTCATCGTTCTGACGAATACGGAATCGGTATCTTCCCAGTCGGAGGCATTTGCGCTGGGCGCGGATGAATTTATTATCAAACCGGTGGATGCCCGTGTTGCATTGTCCCGTATCAACAATACTTTGGGAGTAAAGCGGAGACTGCAGCTCAGCCTTGATGAGCAGAAAGCCTGGAAGACCAAGTCACAGATCGATGAGATGACCAGCCTGTTTAACAAAATGACTGTTGAAAATCTGATCACAAAGACGTTAACAGAGCACGAAGATGGTCTACATGCCTTGATGGAAATAGATATTGATAATTTTAAGTCTGTAAATGATGTTTACGGACATACGATGGGAGACCATGTCATCAGCGTTATTGCGGGAGTGATTTCTTCGCAGTTCCGCAGCACGGATTATGTGGGGCGGACCGGCGGAGATGAATTCGTGGTATTGATGGCGGATATTCCCTCACAGGAGATCGCACTGATCAAGGCAGAGAATCTGGTAAATCTTGTAAAGTATAAAGAAAACTTATCCATACCGGAAAATATCTCCATCAGTGTCGGAATGGCGTTCTCCGGACCGGAGGATCACTGCTATGATGATCTGGTGGCAAAGGCAGATCAGGCACTTTATGTTTCCAAGAAATCCGGTAAGGGTCGTTATAGTGTATTTGGTGAAGAAAATCAGGCGCCGGATCAGAAATTACAGGCAATTGTATGGTCCGGTTCACGGAATGTTACCAGTATGCTGGAATTTGCTTTGCCGAATTCCGTACAGCTAAATATTGTATCGTCAATGGATGAGATCAGACAGTATTTACAGCAAGAGGGCGGAGAAAAGCCTCTTCCCTTGTTTGTGGACGTCTCAGAGGAAGCAGATCACGGAAAAGCAATCTGGGAACAACTGGACGGCCTTGCAGTGCAACAGGATGTTACCATAATCGCGATCTGTAAAGAGGGAAATCTGGAACAGATAAAATGTGCAGTGGAAACGGATAAAATTCAGGATTTGCTGCTGGCGCCTTTAGAGGCAAATGTTTTGAAACGTCGTGTGAAGACCTGGATGTAAAATTGCATATTGGCATAAAATTTGCTATAATTAGCCGGAGCGTATCGGAATGTGCGCTTCGGCTTTTTTGACATCAGAGGAAGAGTTCTGATATGCTCCGGACCGGTTGAAAGGAAAGCATTGTAGTGATCGACGGAGATATTTTGACAGAATGAAATGGAGATAGTTATGGATCTGTTTGAATATATGAGAAGTACCAATATGGAAAAAGAAGCGCCGCTGGCGGCAAGAATGCGCCCCAGAACCCTGGATGAGGTGGTGGGACAGGAGCATATCATCGGTAAAGACAAGCTCCTGTACCGCGCTATCAAAGCGGACAAGATCAGTTCCATTATTTTCTACGGACCGCCCGGAACCGGTAAGACGACGTTAGCGAAGGTCATTGCCAATACGACCAGTGCCGAATTTCAGCAGATCAACGCCACGGTAGCCGGCAAAAAGGATATGGAAGAAGTGGTGGCGAAGGCGAAGGAATTGCAGGGAATGTACGGAAAACGTACGATTCTGTTCATCGATGAGATTCACCGTTTTAATAAAGGGCAGCAGGATTATCTGCTTCCGTATGTGGAGGACGGTACGATCATCCTGATCGGTGCCACGACGGAAAATCCTTATTTTGAGGTAAACGGGGCTCTGATCTCAAGGTCTGTGATCTTCGAATTGAAGCCGATCCCGAAGGAAGCCATCAAGGAACTTTTGAAGAAAGCAGTCTACGACACGGATCGCGGCATGGGAGCTTACAATGGTACGATTGATGAGGACGCATTGGATTTCCTGGCGGATATCTCCGGCGGAGATGCCCGACATGCGCTGAATGCCATTGAACTGGGCATCATGACCACACAGCCCGGTGCGGACGGCAAGATCCACATTACCCTGGATGTGGCACAGCAGTGTATCCAGAAGAGAGCAGCCAGATATGATAAAAACGGGGATAACCATTACGATACGATCTCAGCATTTATCAAAAGCATGCGTGGATCCGATCCGGATGCAGCGGTGTATTATCTGGCGAGAATGTTGAACGCAGGTGAAAGTGTGACTTTTATCGCAAGGCGTATCATGATCTGTGCATCGGAGGATGTAGGCAATGCGGATCCGCAGGCACTGGTGGTGGCAGTGAATGCGTCATTGGCTGTGGAGCGTGTAGGCATGCCGGAAGCGCAGATCATTCTGGCACAGGCGGTGACTTATATCGCTACGGCACCGAAGAGCAACCGCAGCTGTGAAGCGGTATTTCAGGCGCTGCGGGAGGTGCAGGAGACCGGCGACCTGCCGATCCCGACACATCTGCAGGACGCACATTACAAAGGAGCGGCAAAATTGGGACACGGAACAGGATATAAATATGCACATGATTACCCGAACGATTATGTGGAACAACAGTATCTGCCCTATGAATTGAGCGGCAGGGAATTCTACCAGCCTTCCGGCAACGGCTATGAAGTCAAGATCAGAGAGCATATGGCGAGAATCAAAAAAGAAGCCGCGGAGGCTTCTTCTGAAGAAGATAAAAATTAATAAAAATGATGAGCAGAATATCTAATCAAGGAATTAGAACAATTCTTTGATTAGATATTTGTATATTTCCTGGTTTTTCTTCTGCCAGTTGTCACAGATGGCAGCGGCAGTCTCTTCCACGGGTACTGACAATGTGATATCTACCAGATTGATGCCCCGGTCTTTGGCTACCAGATGAGCTTCGAATTCTCCGGAAGTGGATTTATAGTAGTCTCCCAGCACAGATACTTCATTCCGCAGTGTGAATTCATTTTCCCGGAAAAAGGTGTCGATTTCTTCCTTGATCGTATCCCCGATTCGGTTCTCAAAAAAATTCAGAGTTTCCTTTCCTTCCGGGGTGATGGACAGGTGGGTACGGTTGCGGATAGACTGTGTGGCAATCATACCGGCATCTGTCAGTTCATTGATGACCTGCTGAAGGGTCAGAAAATTCGTATATTCTTTTCCCAGAATAAAATCACTGACCTGCGCTGCGGTAAGCGGAAACGTAACACGGTTCAGCATATAGAGAACAATGAGTTTATATAAAGTAAGCGGATCTTGTAACATGATGTGGTAACCTTTCTGATGAATTCATAATACTTAAATTTATAATAATTATATTTGAAAATGCAAGCATTTTTCATGATTGGCTTCATTACAATTTGATTCAAATATTTTCACGTATCATCCGGGACGGTACAGGTCACCCTGACGTACGCCCTGATCTTTCATGCGGCGATGCAGGGAGTTCAGGACATTTCGTTTATCCAGACTCCATGTGGGAGCAATCAGCAGATCTTTCGGTCCGTCGCCGGTGACACGGTGGATCACAATATCCGGCGACAGGTGCGCGAGGCAGGAAATGACCAGATCCAGATAATGATCCGGGGTCAGTGCCTCGAATTTACCTTCCAGATAGTCCTTTGCCAGGTCAGTATCTTTTAGCACATGCAATAACTGCAATTTGATACCGAAAGGAGCAATGCGGTTTAAATACTCCATAGTCTCAAGCACCTGCGTGTCCGTCTCTCCGGGGAGCCCCAGAATTGTATGGACGATAAAGGGAATCTGTAAAGCATGCAGATCATAGCAGGCTCTTTCAAAACAGGACAAGGGATAGCCTCTGCGGATATAACGTGCTGTATCTTCGTGTATCGTCTGTAATCCGAGCTCGATCCAGAGAAATTTATCGGGATATTCGTTCTTAAGCTTTGCAAGCAATGCCAGTACGTCAGATCCCAGACAGTCCGGTCTGGTGGCAATGGAGATGCCGCAGATCTCCGGATGACCCAGGGCAGAACGATACACCTCTTCCAGATAGGGGAGAGGTGCATAGGTGTTGGTATATGCCTGAAAATAAGCAATCAGGTTATGCCCGGTCACTTTATCGCCGAACTTGGCCATGCCTTCCGTGATCTGTTCTTCCATGGTCTTGCCGGCAATATCCACGGCAAAATCTCCGCTGCCGCCGAGGCTACAGAAGATACATCCCCGAGTGTCCAGAGCCCCGTCACGATTGGGACAGGACATCCGGGCATTCAGGGCTATTTTGTAGCATTTATGGTGAAACGTATTTTTACAATAGGAATCCAGAGAGTAGTAGGGCTTGCCGTGCCAGTCTCCGGGGATGTGCGTCTGATTCATCGGCTCTATTGGCGGATATGGCTCTTAACGGCATTTGCCACAACTTCAGCCACCTGAGGATCAAAAGCTTCCGGCATAATGTTGTCATCGGAAAGCTTGTCAGCGGGCACCAGACCGGCGATAGCTTCTGCAGCGGCCAGCTTCATCTCTTCTGTGATCTGGGTAGCACGACCCTCCAGAGCACCTTTGAAGATACCGGGGAATGCTACAACGTTGTTCACCTGGTTCGGGAAATCGCTGCGTCCGGTTCCAACCACACGTGCACCGGCAGCCTTGGCTACATCCGGCATGATCTCGGGAACGGGATTTGCCATGGCAAATAAAATGGAATCATGATTCATGGATGCCACCATCTCGGGAGTGACAATGTTAGGAGCGGAGACACCGATGAAGATATCGGCACCCTTCAGTGCATCTGCAAGAGTTCCGGTCTCATTGTTTAAGTTGGTGACTTCGGTCATCTTTTTCTGCATCCAGTTTAAGCCTTCAGTATCTTTGGAGACGATACCTACCTTATCGCACATGATAATATTGGGGAAACCGTAGGTCAGCAACAGCTTGGTGATAGCCACACCGGCGCTTCCGGCACCGTTTACCACGACGCGGCAGTCTTCCTTCTTCTTGCCGACTACTTTCAGGGCATTGATGACACCGGCGAGAACGACGATGGCAGTACCGTGCTGGTCATCATGGAATACGGGAATGTCCAGAATCTGCTTCAGACGTTCCTCGATTTCAAAACAACGGGGAGCGCTGATGTCCTCCAGATTGATGCCGCCGAAACCGGGAGCCAGATAAGTGACAGCTTTGATGATCTCTTCGGTATCCTGGGTATCCAGGCAGATGGGAACGGCGTTGACATTGCCGAATTCTTTAAAGAGGACTGCCTTGCCTTCCATAACGGGCATTGCTGCGTAGGGGCCGATGTTGCCGAGTCCCAGGACCGCGCTTCCGTCGGATACGACAGCTACGGTATTTGCTTTCATGGTATATTTATAAGCAGCTTCTTTGTCCTGCGCGATTACTTTGCAGGGTTCCGCAACGCCGGGAGTATATGCAATCGCCAGATCCTCACGGGTCTTCACGGGAGTCTTGGACACGGTCTCCAATTTGCCGTTCCATTTTTCATGCATCAGTAACGCTTTTTCATTGGTTGTCATGACAATACCTCTCTTAATCTGTTATAGTATGCGTTTATTATGATAAAAAACTGTCTGTTTATTATCGTGACAGCATTTACAACACAACTATTAATAATGATATAATAGAAACGATATCTTCGCAAGGATTTGTGGAAAATAAAAAAATAATTTTGGGACTTCCTATTTTAGCCAAAATATATTATAATGTCCTCAGATGCAGTTTTAATGTCTTTATATATCAACTGACATGTCGAATGTAAATCGGATGTAATTCCCCTTAGTTAACAGTTTTACAGGTAAATCTTATTCCATAGGAGGAGTGTATGAGAGAAAAATATGAATCACTTGCATTAGTTCAGCTAAAAGAACTGGCAAAAGTACGTGGCTTGAAGGGTACTTCCACAATGAAAAAGGCGGATCTGGTAGAGGCTATGCTTGCGGAAGACGAGCGCCTGAAGAAAGAGGAAGAAGCGAAAGCAGCCGCAAAGGCGGCAGAGGTGAAGAAAGAAACTGCCGGGAGGGAAGAGGCAGAGAGACCGGAGAGACCTGTCAGACCGGAGCGGAATTACAGACAGGATAGAAATTCCCGTCAGGAAGGCGGATATCGCAGCAGAAACGATATGCAGACCCGCAGTGAGAATGCGGCGCGTCCGGACGAGCAGAGCAGAACGGAAAGCGGAAGTGAGAATGTAGGAGTGCGCAGTGAAGCGTATAGCAGAGAGCGCACCTTTAATCCTAATAATGTGGCTTATGATGAGAGCCAGTATCCCAAGGAACTTGACAGTGGTATTGAAGCCAGCGGTATTTTAGAGGTTATGCCGGACGGCTACGGATTTATCCGTTGTGAGAACTATATGCCCGGTGAGAACGATGTCTATGTGGCACCCAGCCAGATCCGTCGTTTCGGACTGAAGACCGGTGATATTTTAAAAGGAAATAAGAGAATCAAGACCCAGCAGGAGAAATTCAGCGCCCTGTTGTTTGTCAAGAGCATCAACGGCTATACCGTGGAAGAGTCAGCCAAGCGAATGGCATTTGAAGACATGACACCGATTTTTCCGGATGAGCGTATCAAGATGGAGACACCCGGATGCAGCGTTGCGATGAGAGTCATGGATCTGGTGAGCCCCGTCGGTAAAGGACAGCGTGGTATGATCGTATCCCCGCCTAAGGCAGGTAAGACCACCCTGTTAAAAGAGGTGGCAAAATCTATCCTGAACGGTAATCCCAAGATGCATATGCTGATTCTGTTGATCGATGAGCGTCCCGAGGAAGTTACCGATATTAAAGAAGCGATTCACGGAGATAACGTGGAAGTTATTTATTCCACTTTCGATGAACTCCCGGAGCATCATAAGAGAGTATCCGAGATGGTGATCGAGCGAGCAAAGCGTCTTGTGGAACATAAGAAGGATGTCGTGATCCTGCTTGACAGTATCACCCGTCTGACCCGTGCGTATAACCTGGTAGTTCCTCCCAGCGGACGTACCCTGTCCGGTGGTCTGGATCCCGCAGCACTCCATATGCCTAAGAGATTTTTCGGCGCAGCGCGTAATATGCGCGAGGGCGGAAGTCTGACCATTCTGGCAACCGCACTGGTAGAGACCGGAAGTAAGATGGATGATGTGGTATACGAGGAATTCAAGGGAACCGGTAATATGGAAATGGTTCTGGACAGAAAACTGTCTGAAAAGCGTATTTTCCCGGCTATCGATCTGGCGAAATCCGGTACCAGAAGAGAAGACCTGCTGTTGACTTCGGAAGAACTGGAAGCAATCAATATCATGCGTAAAGCACTGAACGGATTGAAGCCCGATGAAGCAACTGACCGGATCCTCGATATGTTCTCCCATACACGTAACAACGTGGAATTTGTGAACATGGTGAAAAAGAATCGATTTATATAAAAATGTACTTGCGTCGTGTAGACTCTTATGGTACAATAATACCGCTGTTTGTGGTTCCATAAGCAGTGAGGATGAGAACAAGAACTTATACACGACATTTTTATAGAGAGGTGAAAGAAATGAAAGAAGGAATCCATCCCGCTTACTATCAGGCAACTGTAACCTGCAACTGTGGTAACACATTTGTAACCGGCTCCACCAAGCCCGAGCTTCACGTAGAAGTTTGCTCCAAGTGTCATTCATTCTACACTGGCCAGCAGAAGTCTGCAAGAACCGATGGCCGTATTGATAAGTTCAATAAGAAATACGGTGTTAAATAAGATTGAGATTGCAAGAGAACGGTTGAGGTATTCTTATCTCAACCGTTTTTGCTCATTATGCAGAGTCTTGAAAAGGATAAATATTTATGGCTAGAAGAAAGAGTCGTTATTCCGGTATCGGCGGACAGGCTGTGCTGGAAGGCGTTATGATGAAAAATAAAGAGAAGTATGCGGTAGCTGTCCGTAAGCCGGACGGTGAGATCGAAGTGGAAGTGGAGACTTATCAGGGTCTGGTACACGGAAGCCGGATCAAGGAGCTTCCTTTTATCCGCGGTATTTTTAACTTCCTGGATTCTCTGATCCTTGGAACGAAAGCATTGAATTATTCAGCAAGCTTTTATGAAGAAGAGGACGGGAAAGAGACAAAGTTCGATAAGGCAATGGACAAAATGAGCGGCGGTAACGGAGAAAAGCTGTTGTCCGGGATCGTGACCGTGATCTCCGTGGTATTGGCTGTCGGTATTTTTATTGTTTTACCGTATTTCATTTCATCATTGTTTGAGAACTTTATCCGCAATCGTTCCCTGATGGCGATCATTGAAGGCGTGATCCGTATTGCGCTGTTCCTTCTATATGTATGGGGCATCAGTGCCATGAAGGATATCCGCCGCCTGTATCAGTATCATGGCGCGGAGCATAAATGTATCAACTGTATTGAAAAAGGAAGACCCCTTACGGTGCACAATGTCATGCGCAGTTCCAGACTGCATAAGCGCTGCGGTACCAGCTTTATTTTCTTCGTTATGCTGGTAAGTATCGTATTGTTTTTCTTTATCCAGGTAGACAATGTGGCGGAAAAGGTGATCTTACGTATATTGTTGATGCCGGTGGTAGCCGGAATCTCTTATGAGATCATCCGTCTGGCAGGCCGCACCGATAATATTTTTATTAAGATTCTGTCCGCACCCGGTATGTGGATCCAGCGTATGACCACGAAGGAACCGGATGAGAGTATGGCAGAGGTAGCCATCGCTTCCGTTGAGGCTGTCTTTGACTGGAAGAAATATCTGCAGGATACCTTCGGCTATGAAGTGGATGAGAGCTGGATGAAGGATGAAGCTGCCACGGAGCCAGAGGATTAGAGAAGATGACCTATCGGGAATGCTATGAAAAAGGCTGTCGTATACTTAATGAGGCAGGAATAGAAGAGGCTGCATTGGATGCCAGACTTTTGCTGGAATCTGTGTGCGGTACGGACCGTAATGATCTGCTGGTACACGGCGAGCAGCCGGTAACTGCCGGGTCAGAAGAAAAATACATGGACTGGATCGGAAAGCGTGCCGGGCATATCCCACTGCAGCAGCTGACAGGGGAACAGGATTTCATGGGACTTACCTTTGCGGTCAATGAACATGTACTGATTCCCAGGCAGGATACCGAGATCCTGGTGGAGGAAGTGCTGAAGGAGCTCCATGACGGCATGCGTGTGCTGGATATGTGTACCGGATCCGGATGTATTCTGATCAGTCTGCTGCATTACAGTAACGGATGTGAAGGACTGGGTGTGGATCTGTCTGCTGAGGCTTTGAAGGTGGCAAGGCAGAACGCACAGAGAATTCTTGGGGAAAACTTTTCAGACGCAGAAACAGCAATAAATACTGCCGAGAATGAGACAGCAGGCAGAGCACGTTTTCTACAGAGTGATCTGTTTGAAAATGTAGAAGGAAAATTCGAGATCATTGTATCGAATCCCCCGTACATCGCCAGTGCCGAGGTAGACAAGCTGATGCCGGAGGTGCGTGACCATGAGCCGCGTATGGCTCTGGACGGAACGGCGGACGGATTGGAATTTTACCGCCGCATCATTGAAGAAGCCGGATCACATCTGGTGAGCAGCGGCATGTTATTTTTTGAAATAGGATATGACCAGGGACAGGCAGTATCGGAACTGATGCAGCAGCACGGATACCGTGAAGTGCAGGTGGTACAGGATTATGCCGGTCTGGATCGTGTAGTATATGGAACATATGTAACAGTCTGAGAAGAAATAAAGGAAGTTATGAAGTGAGCTGTTACGAACTTATATCTGAGAGGAAAAATCTATGTTTGACAAATTGGAAGATTTATTGATTCGATTTGAAGAGATCATGGGCGAGCTGCATGAGCCCACTGTCACCAACAATCAGGAACGTTTTCGTAAGCTGATGAAGGAACAGAGCGATCTGACCCCCATTGTGGATGCGTATACAGAGTACAAAAAGTGCAAGCAGGACATCGAGGATTCCCTTTCCATGCTGGAAGAGGAAAAAGACGAAGAAATGCGTGACATGATCAAGGAAACTCTGAATGACAGCAAGAAGCGTGTGGAAGAGCTGGAGCAGGAGCTGAAGATCCTGTTACTGCCCAAGGATCCTAATGATGACAAGAACGTAATCGTGGAAATCCGTGCAGGTGCCGGCGGTGATGAGGCTGCACTGTTTGCCGCAGAGATCTATCGTATGTATGTACATTATGCCGAGAAACAGCGTTGGAAGGTAGAGCTGATCAACGTGGATGAGATCGGTATCGGCGGTATGAAGGAAGTGCAGTTCACCATCAGCGGACAGGGCGCATACTCCAAGATGAAGTATGAGAGCGGTGTACACCGTGTGCAGCGTGTGCCGGAGACCGAGAGCGGCGGACGTATCCACACCTCCACCATCAGTGTGGCGGTGATGCCGGAAGTAGATGATGATATTGATATCGTTATCGAGGACAAGGATATCCGTATCGACGTTATGAGAGCATCCGGTAACGGCGGTCAGTGTGTCAACACCACCGACTCCGCAGTACGTCTGACCCACTATCCTTCCGGAATCGTGGTATACAGCCAGACCGAGAAGTCCCAGATCCAGAACAAAGCGAAGGCATTCGCTCTGTTAAAATCCAAGCTGTACGATATCGAGCAGCAGCAGAGACATGATGCGGAAGCAGAGATGCGCCGCAGCCAGATCGGTACCGGAGACCGTTCTGAGAAGATCCGTACCTACAACTTCCCTCAGGGACGTGTGACCGACCATCGTATCGGCCTGACCCTGTACAAGCTGGACAAGATCATGAACGGTGACATCGAAGAAATCATTGACGCATGTATTGCAGCCGACCAGGCAGCGAAACTTGCGAAGATGAATGAAGAGAACTAAATGACAGATAGACAAAGCCTGCCGGGACATCGTCCCGACAGGCTTTGTTTTATGAGAGATATGGTTTTGATTTATCTGCAAGTTACCAGACGAAAGATGCGCTTTTGAATATAAAATCCTTTATATGACAGGTAGGTTGGAATACAATAAAATAATAGTGTAAAAGGAGAAAAATGCAAATGAGGAGAGTGACAATTGAATGGTCATATCCGATGGATATAGATAACATTTTGCAGGACGAAAGAATGCAGGATATAGGAATATATTACATTACAAGGAAGTTTGGCAGTAATGTAAGTGATTTGTACATTGGAAAGACTATATATAGTTTTGGAAGCAGATTGGAAAGTCATAGGTGGTTTTGGACAGATGACTACAGAGGAAGAAAAGAGGTTAGGCTTGGAACAATTGTAAAGCCTAAATATTTGAATAATGAAGAACTGTATCAATTAATTTCAGATGTTGAGGCCACACTAATTTACTTAATGAGTGATTCACTGATTCATAATAATAAATGTACTCTTTCATGTAATCCAAGTCAGCGGATTAAGATTACCAATATTGGATATAGGGGCGATTTGCCGTCAGAAATGTATATTAAAGATGAAGATTGGATTGAATGATGAAGATTGAAAAAGTTAAAATTTCCCGTTTCAAAGTGTAGGTATTTGATGTAGAATAAGCCATGAGGAAGCATTAGCGTTTATATAAAGCGCAGGGGAAAATCCGCCGGAGGGAGGACCGACAGATGAATGATGTGACAAAAAATGATCATAATGACATTATGAACAATTTTCAGAAAACCGATAATATCTTAAATGATGTCCGGAATATTATAGAGGTCTCTCAAAGGGAAGCGTATCACGCAGTTAACACAATATTGTCGCAACGAAACTGGTTGATCGGTTATCGAATTGCGGAAGAGGAATTAGCTGAAGAAGACCGCGCAGAATATGGTGCTCAAATAATAAAAAAGCTTTCCAAGGATTTAACACAAAAATATGGAAAAGGCTATGACAGAAGCAATTTATATCATTGCTTGAGATTTTACAAAGCGTTTCCGCAGATTGTCGACACAGTGTGTCGACAATCTTATATCAGACTTACATGGTCACATTATAGAGCATTACTACAAGTACATGATGAAACGGCACGTAATTGGTATGAGAAGGAAGCGTATGAACAGACATGGAGTGTACGCACATTACAGAGAAATATAGATACACAATATTATTACCGTTTATTACAGTCCAAGGACAAAGAACCTGTAGAACGTGAAATGCAGGAAAAAACATATCAATATCAGCAGGATAAATTAGAGTTTATAAAAAATCCGGTTGTTGTTGAATTTTTGGGACTGACACCGGATATATCCTTTACAGAAACAAAGCTTGAGGCAAGTATTATTACAAACCTGCAGAAATTTCTTATGGAAATGGGTAAAGGATATGCATTTGTGGCAAGACAGCAACACATCCATACAGAGAAAAAAGATTATTATATTGATTTGGTATTTTATAACTATATTCTGAAATGTTTTGTTTTAATTGATTTAAAAACGGAACCAATTACCCACCAGGATGTAGGTCAGATGGATATGTATATTCGTATGTATGATGAATTAAAAAAATCGCCGGATGATAATCCAACACTTGGAATTGTATTGTGTTCGGAAACTGATGAAGATATTGCCAGATATTCGATATTACATGGAAACGAGCAATTGTTTGCAAGTAAATACAAATTATATTTGCCTACAGAAGAGGAATTGCGAGAAGAGATAGAAACGCAAAAAGCGATATTTTATTTGCAGCAGAAGGATGCGGAAGAAACCGAAGAATAGAAAGGACAAAACCATGACAGTATTAGAAGCAGTACAAAAGTATGTAGCAGAAACAGCAGATCTTACACTTTATACGCAGGAGCCCGACAAGGGACTTGGCATTATCGTAAAAGGAGAGAACTCCTATATGGAAATGCTGATGAACCTGACGCAGTATTTTGACGAAAACGGCGTCGACGATGTAAATATGGAACTGGAAGGCGTGTATGCGGAATGCCAGGGAGACGATGTCGTTGTATTTTTCCCGTGCCTGAATATCTGAGTTGTGGACAGTTCGCGGAATGCAGCCTGTCCTTTTGGAGTTAAGTGAAGAAAATAGACAGATTACGGGAGATACAGATTCATGAAAAAACATATTCTTTGTATCGGAGATTCTAATACCCACGGGTTTTGCACAGACCCTTCGGAGAGTGCGGATCACGGCGGCAGATATAATGAAGAAGAGCGATGACATGCCTGTTGCAGAAGGCACTGGGGGACGAGTATCTGGTCATAGAGGAAGGTTTGAGCGGAAGAACCTGTGTGTATGATGATCCGGCGATGGATTCGGTGAACTTACTGCCGGTATTTCATGCGCTTTTGAATACCCATGAGCCGGTGGATTTGTTGATCCTGATGCTGGGAACGAATGATGCCAAGAGTAAATTCGGTACGGATGCGAAGAAAATCGCACTGGGAATGCAGATTCTGGTGGAGGACGCCAAATCGGTTCCATGCTGGGGAGCAGCAGGACCGAGGATTCTGGTGGTTGCCCCGGTGCCGATCGAAGAGGGCGTTACGTATGAGGATTTTAATGCGGAAAGCGTGAAGGCAACCAGGGGACTGGCAAGAGAATACGCGTTTTTAGCAGTACGCGAAGGCGTGGGATTTCTGGATGCCGGAGGCTGTGAACTGACAAGTGTGGATCATGTACACTTGACGAAAAAAGGACACAGACAGCTTGCGGAGCGGATGGAAGCGGCAGTGAGAGAAATCATGAATGTGGAAATAATTGTACCTGCTAAAGAGGAAGACCTTCCCAGAATCCTGGAAATCTATGACATTGCAAAAGCCTACATGAGATCGAGCGGCAATCCGAACCAGTGGAACGGTGCTTATCCGGATCCAGAGACCTTGAAAGAAGATATTCAAAAGAATCGACTCTATGTATTCAAAAAGGATGGCAGGATTCACGGTGTGTTTGTGCTGTTGCTGGAGGAAGAGCCGACCTATGCTTATATAGAAGACGGCAGTTGGCGAGAAGGGGAAACACCGTACGGAACGATTCACCGGCTGGCAGGAGACGGGGAAGTGAAGGGGCTGTTTCCGCGCTGCGTAGCCTTTTGTCAGAGCAAAGTGAAGTACCTGCGGGCAGATACCCATTTTGACAATCACACCATGCAGCACTTATTAGAGAAAAACGGATTTGAACGCAGAGGCATTATTTACCTGAAAAACGGAGATCCCAGGATCGCTTATCAGAAATAATGCACAATACCTTACCGGATTCCTATGAGCAATATTCACGAAAATGAGTTGAAACACCGAAAGAGACTGACATTTCGGCGTTTTTTCTGTTAAAATATGGGTATACTATTGGTAGTAAACGGAAATTGTGTTTTTCAGTTTTCTGCAGCCGGCAGAGGAAAGGAAGGGTAAGGTGTTTCAGAAGGGCGAACGTGTAGTATGTGGCAGTAAAGGAGTCTGTGAGGTAGAAGAGATCACGACATTGGACATTGCAGGAGTGGACAAGAAGAGAGAATATTATATTTTAAAACCGCTGTATCTGTCTTCCAGTACCGTATATATCCCGGTGGATACGGCAGAGGGATCCATGCGGAAGGTGCTTGCACATGAGGAAGCGGAGAGTCTGATCCACAGTATTCCGCAGATTCCACTGATCACCATTGCCAATGACAAACTGTTGGAGCAGGAATATAAAAATTGCCTGAAGACCAGTAACTGTGGTGATCTGATCCGGATCATCAAGACGATCTATCTGAGAAAAAAGAAACGGGAAGAAGCAGGACGGAAAGAGACTGCTGTGGATGCAAAGTACTTCCGGATCGCCGAGGATCATCTGTACGGAGAACTGGCGGTATCCTTAGGGATGCCCAGAGAAAATGTGGAAAATTACATCACACAGGCGATGGAGGCATAATTTCCTCTTTACATTTGAGACGAAAAGGTCTATGATAGCAACATAAGTCCTAAAGCAACAGATGAAATCAATGAAAACGTTGAAGAGAAGAGTAGGAAGCAGTAATGGTACCAGAGAGAACCGCCTTGCCCGGTAAAACGGCAAGTGGTGTGAGCGGATTTGCCGGATGCAGACGAAGACCATCCCCGAGTGGCTTTAATACGGCCCGGAAGCTCCCGTTACGAGCAAATGAGTGGCAGTTATTTTTAAAATAATTGCAATCAGGGTGGAACCGCGTGTGATACGTCCCTTGCAGATCGTTGCAAGGGACTTTTTTAATGCAAAACAAAAAGGAGAACGAAAATGGTTAATTTTAAGGAAGACGAAAGACTTTCAACACTGAATCATTCCTGCGCCCATGTTATGGCACAGGCAGTAAAGCATCTTTATCCGAATGCAAAATTCTGGGTAGGACCTGTCGTAAAGGAAGGATTCTATTACGATATCGATCTGGGCAATGATGTAGTTAATGACGAAGTCATCGCTGCTATCGAAAAAGAGATGAAGAAGATCTGTAAGGAAGGCAAGAAGATCTACAGAAGAGAAGTCTCCAAGGCAGAAGCCATGGAAATGTTCAAAGACGATATGTACAAGCTGGATCTGATCAGTGGTCTGGAAGACGGCAACATCACCGTTTACGATCAGGGTGATTTCACCGATCTGTGCCGCGGACCTCACGTGGACAATACCAAGCTGTGCAAGAACTTCAAGTTGGTAAAACATTCCGGCGTATACTGGAAGGGTGATGCAAGCAACCATGTCATGCAGCGTATCTACGGTGTCTGCTTCCCTACCGCAGAAGAGCTGGAGGCGCATCTGAAAGAGCTGGAAGAAGCAAAAGAGCGTGACCACAGAAAGATCGGCAAAGAGATGGAACTGTTCATGACCGATGATCTGGTAGGCCGCGGACTGCCGATGTTCCTTCCCAAGGGTTATACCGTATGGCAGCAGCTGGAGAATTATATTAAAGATAAAGAGAGAAGACTGGGTTATCTGCATGTAATGACTCCTTGCGTAGGTACCGTAAATCTGTACAAGACTTCCGGTCACTGGGATCATTACAAGGAGAACATGTTCCCTCCGATGGAAGTAGAAGGAGAGTCCTTCATACTGCGCCCCATGAACTGTCCTCATCATATGATGATCTACGCTAACCAGCAGCATTCCTACAAGGATCTGCCCATCCGTATCGGTGAGATCGCACATGACTTCCGTTTTGAAGCCAGCGGAACTCTGAAGGGTATCGAGAGAGGCAGACATTTCTGCCAGAACGATGCGCATCTGTTCGTAACTCCGGAGCAGATCGAGTCTGAGTTCTCCAATGTTGTAGATCTGATCTTCAATACTTACAAGGATTTCGGTATCACCGATTACAGATGTGTCCTGTCCCTGAGAGATCCTGCGGATAAGGTAAAATATCATGATGATGACGAGATGTGGAACAATGCGGAGAATGCTCTGAGAAAAGTTCTGAATGATCTGGGTATCGATTACACTGAGGAGATCGGTGAGGCTGCATTCTACGGACCCAAGCTGGATGTAAACGTAAAGCCTGCAGTAGGTAATGAGTATACATTGTCTACCTGCCAGTTGGATTTCTGCCTGCCCGCTAAGTTCAACCTGACTTATGTAGATAAGGACGGACAGAAGAAGACTCCCGTCGTTCTGCACAGAGCGATCCTGGGATCTCTGGACAGATTCATGGCTTATATCCTCGAGGAGACCAAGGGCAACCTGCCTCTGTGGCTGGCTCCCGTACAGGCTATGATCCTGCCGGTCAAGAACGATGATGAAGAACTGAATGCTTATGCACATGATCTGTACGGCTATCTGCTGGATAACGATATCAGAGCAGATATCGATGAGAGAGCAGAGAAGCTGGGTTATCGTGTCAGAGAAGCGCAGGTGAAGAAGATTCCTTACCTGATCATCTTAGGAAAACAGGAAGCACAGGACGGTACCGTAAGCTACAGACTGCATGGTCAGCAGAATACCACTACCGTATCCAAGGATGAATTCCTGGCTATGTTAAAGGATGAGATTGCTACCAAGAAGCTGAGCAAGTAATTCAGTGACAGAAATACTAAGCGAAAAGCAAGAGAGTAGTAAAATAATGGACAATTAAAAACACCATCCCATAAGGAAAACGTATTGATTAAAATACTTTTTCTCAGTGGGGTGGTGTTTTTGCGTGTCACTATGATTTCGCAAGAGCGAATTCCATTACGATTGCCGGGGAGATGGCAGAGAGTGGACGACGAGTTGAAGTTATTTCCGTGCCACCAGATGTGCACGCATCTTTTTCTGCGCTTCAAAAGAAACAACCTCAAAACCTGCGTTTTCTGCAAACTTTCTGAATTCCGCGCCGGAATACATACGGACATCACCGTGGCCGCACAGGTGTGCGAGCGGCATTTCAATATGATTACACAGCCACAACAACAGGGATGATTTGGAGGTATAATCTCTCAGAATCAGACGTCCCCCTTTTTTCAGAACCCGGTAAGCACTGTTGAAAAAGTCCTGTGGATTCGGATAGTGATGGAAGCTGTTGGAAGAGATGACCGCGTCAAAAGAATTTTCCGGGAAAGGGATGTTCTCGCAGTCCCCGACGACGAATGTGGTATTAGACAGATTTTTTTCCTGTGCCACATGGATCATCTCCGGTGTCAGATCCAGACCGGTGAAATGCTTTTCGGGATATTTTTCGTGTAATAATTCGATTGCCGGACCGGTACCACAGCCGCAGTCCAGAACGGTATCAAAAGGTTCTTTTTCCAATTCTTCCAATAAAAACGGATAGTCGTCCTTACACATCTCGTACACACCGGAGTGACCGCTGTCATAGATTTTGGCGGCTTTGGTGAATTCTTTTACGGATAATGCTTTATACTCTTCTGCTGTCATTGTAAATCCTCCTTGTTTTCCGAAGGAAAATCCGATTTTATGCAATAAAATTTGCCCTCTGGCGAGGAGAGGATTTGTCCTTTTCCCGGGAAAGTAATAAAAATGAATAACAATCCAGATCGCAACATATGTAAATGTATTAATCGTGCATACAAGCAGATTTTCAAATGAATGAAAATTGTCTTGTGTAGCAATAAATAAAGAATAAAATGGTTAGTTATAACTAACAATAAGAATATATCATATTGATAAACAAAAATCCAGTAGTATGTATATTTTTCCGCGCACCGCACAAAATAAGGATGACGCGTGGTGGGACTGCGCCTGCGCATTTGCCGCGTGTCTTTTTGCAAATATAGTTTTTGTCCGGTTACAAACTGTTTTGTGACGAAGAATGAGGGCCGCCGGCTGCGGCAGAAGGTGAGGGAAATATGGCAGATTTGAAATGTGTCGTAGAAAGTTGTACCTATAATAAGGATTGCCTGTGCAGTAAAGGAGATATCATGGTGGCAGGAAAGCATGCCTGCAACTGTGATGATACCTGCTGCGAAAGCTTTGACCACAAGAGAGAAGGAGCGGATTCTTTTACCAGTTCGATCGCGCATCCCGGCAAGACGATCAGCATCGACTGTGAGGCTGTAAAATGTGTTCATAACAGCAATTACAAGTGCGTGGCGGATCATGTGGATATCAAGGGCTGCGGTGCCTGCGACTGTAAGGAGACGGCATGCGCTACGTTCTCTGAAAAATAACGGCTGGAAAACAGATACAGAAAAACATGCAAACCAGTATTGACAGGTAAAAATATTTCGCAATAAATTTTACTCATTTTAAGGGAAAATCCTTTGCGAGAAGGTACAATAAAGAAAAACTTTGTCGCAAAGGAAGAAAAATGAGCAGAG
>JBNMHS010000014.1:0-47589 GCA_050872885.1 Acetatifactor sp. | reverse complement strand
ACTTGTGGTATGATTGTAAAATACACCGGAAGGAAGGGTGTGCAGAGCAAATTTACCATAATTGTTCACGATGGTATGTCCTGCATTTGCGCCGCCCTGAAAACGTACGATAATGTCCGCTTTCTCTGCCAGCATATCTGTGATCTTTCCTTTTCCTTCGTCGCCCCAGTTGGCTCCAACAACTGCCTTTACCATGTTTTCCTCCATTCTTTACCACATATTTGTGATAAATCAAAATCCTCTGTCTTTCTTTGTGAGCTTTCTATAGTTTCCATACTATCTCTTCTCACAGCATAATTCAGTATACTACACTTTGTGATATAAGTAAAATCAATATTTATTATATTTAATATAATGTCATTTTATATTCTTCACACTCATGTGAAATTCTGTCTTTCAGACATTCTCTAGCCAGTCAAATGCTGCTACTCTCTGCCATCCCAGCAGTAAGTACACAGCTTCTCTCTGCCGATTCCCACAGATTCGATCATGTCATCCAGTCTCTGGAACTGCAGCGTGGTGAAATTCAGCTGTTTGCAGATACGTCCTACCATTTCTTCATATTCCGGGGTATCGGGATCCACATAATTCTTCAGGTCGATCTCTCTGCCTTCCTGCTCGATCTCTTTGATCACACGACGGGTGATCAGATCCATTTCGGACGAAGATCTGGAAAAATTCAGATACTTACATCCGTATAACAGCGGCGGACAAGCCGGGCGGATATGTACTTCCTTCGCACCACTTTGATATAAAAATTCCGTAGTCTCCCGAAGCTGCGTACCGCGGACGATGGAATCATCGATCAGCAGCAGGCTCTGATCCTGGATCAGATCATGTACCGGGATCAGCTTCATCTTGGCGATCAGATTTCTCTGTGTCTGAATGGTAGGCATAAAGGATCTGGGCCAGGTCGGCGTATATTTGATGAACGGACGGGAAAAAGGAATTCCCGAACGGTTCGCATATCCTACCGCATGTGCGGTACCGGAATCCGGCACTCCTGCTACGATATCCGGCTTCACATGATCCCTCTCCGCAAGCTTCGCTCCGCACTGGTAACGCATTTTCTCTACACTGATTCCCTCATAGGACGAAGAAGGATATCCGTAATATACCCACAGAAAAGTACAGATCTTCATATCTTTACCGGGCTGTACCAGTGTACGGACCCCTTCCGGTGTCACCACTGCGATCTCACCGGGTCCCAGTTCTCTCACCGGCTGATATCCCAGATTCAGATAGGCAAAACTCTCAAAGGACACGCAATAAGCGCCTTCTTTTTTACCCACTGCCACCGGGGTACGTCCCATCTTGTCTCTGGCAGCATAGATTCCCTTCGGTGTCATGATCAGTAACGTCATGGAACCGTCAATGATCTCCTGTGCATACTGAATACCTTCCACCAGGTTATCCTTCTGGTTCACGATCGCCGCCACAAGCTCCGTGGCATTGATATCTCCACCGCTCATCTCCAGGAAATGCGAATAGCCCTTTGCGAACAGATCTTTGATAATGGCATCCGTGTTATTGATCTTACCCACCGTAGTGATGGCATAAGTTCCGTGGTGGGAACGTACCATCAACGGCTGCGGCTCAAAATCGGAAATACATCCGATTCCAAGATTGCCGCGCATCTCATTTACATCTTTGTCAAACTTGGTACGGAACGGCGCATTCTCAATATTGTGAATGGCGCGATTGTATCCTTCCTCTTTGCTGTAGACTGCCATACCGGCACGTCTGGTTCCCAGATGGGAATGATAGTCTGTTCCGAAGAACAGATCAAACACACAATCTTCTTTTGCTGCGACTCCAAAAAATCCACCCATATTTGTCTCCTGATTTTATCTTTCATTGTAACGCAGAAAACCGTCATCGGCTATTTGTGGTTCTCAAACGGTCAAATGACGGATTTCTCGATAGTATCGTTCTTATTTATACATTGATCTCCGCTTTTACGCCCAGCAGATCTTTGTTGGCCTCCAGAATCGGATTGATCACATTCTTCAGGAAAGCTTCCACCTGTTCCTTAGAACGTCCGATATACTTGGAAGGATCCATAGATGCCTTCAGTTCCTCCAGTCCCATGGGGAATGCGGGATCTGCGGCGATCAGCTCTAACAGATTATTCTCTTTGCCTTCCACCTTCACATTGCGTCCGGCTTCCATGGAAAGTTCACGGATGCGCTCATGCAGTTCCTGACGGTTGCCGCCCAGTTTCACGGCATCCATCATGATATTCTCGGTAGCCATGAAGGGCAGTTCGCTCATCATATGTTTCTCGATGACCTTAGGGTACACTACCAGACCGTCTACCACATTCAGGCACAGATCCAGAATGCCGTCGATAGCTAAGAAGCCTTCGGGAATGGACAGTCTCTTATTTGCAGAGTCGTCCAGAGTTCTCTCAAACCACTGGGTAGCGGAAGTGATTGCGGGATTCAGTGCATCCACCATCACATAACGGGACAGGGAAGCAATACGCTCACTTCTCATGGGATTACGCTTGTATGCCATAGCGGAGGAACCGATCTGATTCTTCTCAAAAGGCTCTTCCACTTCTTTCAGATGCTGCAGCAGACGGATATCATTGCTCATCTTATGTGCGGATGCTGCAATGCCTGCCAGTACATTTGCCACACGGGTATCTACTTTACGGGAATAGGTCTGTCCGGATACAGGATAGCACTCTTTGAAGCCCATCTTGGCTGCGATCATGGGATCGATCTTATCGATGGTCTCCTGATCCCCGTTGAACAGTTCCAGGAAAGAAGCCTGAGTGCCGGTAGTTCCCTTGGAGCCTAGCAGCTTCATGGTACCCAGTACATGATCCAGATCCTCCAGATCCAGAGAAAACTCCTGCAGCCATAACGTAGCTCTCTTACCTACCGTGGTAGGCTGTGCAGGCTGAAAATGGGTGAATGCCAGGGTAGGCTGTGCCTTATATTTATCTGCAAAATCAGCCAGTTCCTTCATGACATTGATCAGCTTTTTCCGTACCAGCTTCAGTGCCTCTGTCATCACGATAATATCAGTATTGCCTCCCACATAACAGGAGGTTGCACCCAGATGAATGATTCCGGCTGCCTTGGGACACTGCTGTCCGTATGCATAGACATGGCTCATAACATCATGACGTACCAGCTTCTCACGTTCTTTTGCCACATCATAGTTAATGTCCTCGGCATGTGCCTTCAGTTCTTCGATCTGCTCATCTGTGATAACGGGCTTGCCGTCCTGGGACAGTCCCAGCTCTTTTTCCGTCTCTGCCAGTGCGATCCACAGTTTTCTCCAGGTGCGGAACTTCATGTCCGGAGAGAAAATATACTGCATCTCTTTACTTGCATAGCGCTCGGATAACGGGCTCTGATATCTGTCTGTACCTGTACTCATTTGTCTTGCTCCTCTTCTCATAATTATTTATCAAACTCACCGCGGATATCTTCTCTGGGCGGTTCCATCGGATATTTTCCGGTAAAGCATCCCTTGCAGATGCCGAGATTGCCGCCGACCAGTTCTTCCAGTCGTTCGATCTTCAGATAGTCCAGGCTGTCCGTGCCGATCAGGTCGCTGATCTCCTTAATAGAACGATTGTAAGCAATCAGCTGGTCTCTCGCCGGCACATCCGTGCCGAAATAACACGGCCACAGGAAAGGCGGTGAACTGACTCTCATATGTACTTCTTTGGCTCCGGCCTCTCTGAGCATTTTCACGATACGGTCGGAAGTCGTACCGCGGACAATGGAATCATCGATCATGATGACGCGCTTTCCCGCTACGGCTTCCCGGATGGGATTCAGCTTGACCTGTACGCTGCTCTCTCTGCTCTTCTGTTTCGGTTTAATAAATGTTCTGCCCACATAGGCATTTTTCACAAATCCCATACCATAGGGGATCCCGGACTGCATGGAATATCCCATGGCGGCGCAGTTACCGGACTCCGGTACGCCGATGACCAGATCCGCATCCACCGGCGAATCCATAGCCAGGAACTTGCCTGCCAGAATACGGGAATCATACACACTGACTCCGTCAATAAAGCTGTCGGGTCTGGCAAAATAAATATACTCAAAAATGCATCTTGCGGTATCTGCCGGTTTCAACACATGGGTTGTGTCGGACTCGATTCCCTTTTCCGGAGAGATGGTCACGATCTCGCCGGGCAATACATCCCTGACGAATTCGGCACCTACCGTATCCAGGGCACAGGTCTCACTGGAAAGGAAATATGCATTGTCTCTCTTACCGATGCAAAGCGGTTTGAATCCGTAGGGATCTCTCGCACCGATCAGCTTACGGGGAGACATCACCACCAGGGAATACGCTCCCTTGATTTTCGTCATGGCTCTGCCTACGGCTTCCTCTACCGATTTGGAATTCAGGCGTTCTCTTGCGATATGATACGCAATGACCTCCGAATCGATGGTCGTCTGGAAGATAGCTCCGGTGTACTCCAGTTCTCTCCTAAGCTCCGGTGCATTGATCAGGTTACCGTTATGCGCCAGTCCCAAGGTACCTTTTACATAATTCAATACCAAAGGCTGTGCGTTCTCTCTGGTGGAGCCGCCCGCCGTAGAATAGCGGACATGTCCCACGCCGATATCACCCTTTAATTTTTCCAGATGTTCCGGCGTAAATGCCTCATTTACCAGTCCCATATCCTTACTGCTTAAAACCTTACCCTTGGGGCCGTTCGTATCGCTGACGGCAATACCGCAGCTCTCCTGTCCTCTGTGCTGCAATGCCAGAAGACCGTAATAAATGGTAGATGCCACGTCGTGTCCGTCGAAATCATACACGCCGAAGACACCGCACTCTTCTTTTAATTTATCATTATTTTCTGTCTGGATATAAATGTTGTCTGTCACCTGTAGCCTAACCTTTCCTGTCTGCCGCAAAATACCTGTTCACACGCTTCCACCGTGCTCTTATGGTATCTTATAGCCTTTTAAGTGGTATACACACAATTTTACCCAATCCCCATAATTATAACTCATTCACCTTACCGTTTATAGCTTATAAGTCCTTACCGGTCAGCATCTTATATGCCTGAAGGTATTTGGCAATCGTCTTCTCCACGATATCCTCGGGAAGCTTCCAACCCTTTTCGGGATTGGCTTTCAGCCAGTCGCGGGCGAACTGTTTGTCAAAGGAAGGCTGTCCGTGTCCGGGTTCGTAACCGTCTACCGGCCAGAAACGGGAACTGTCGGGGGTCAGTACTTCATCGCCCAGTACCATGTTGCCGTTCTCGTCCAGACCGAACTCGAACTTGGTATCTGCAATAATGATTCCTTTGGTCAGTGCGTAATCCGCACACTTTTTATAAATGGCAATGGTATAATCACGAAGCTTGGCCGCATATTCTGCGCCCTTGCCGGGGAAACGTTTCTCAAGATATTCCACACTCTGCTCATAGGAGATATTCTCATCATGATCTCCGATCTCAGCCTTGGTGGAAGGGGTATAGATGGGCTCAGGAAGCTTATCGGCCTCCTTCAGACCTTCCGGAAGCTTAATACCGCATACGGTACCGTTCTTCTTGTAGCTTTCCCAGCCGCTTCCGGGAATATATCCGCGAACAATGCACTCGATGGGGAGCATGTTCAGCTTTCTGCACATCATGCTGTTGCCGTCGAATTTCGGCTGTCTGAAAAATTCAGGCATATCCTTGACATCTACAGATACCATGTGATTGGGGATCACATCCTCGGTCATGTCAAACCAGAACTTAGACATCTGGGTCAATACAGTTCCTTTTTTGGTTACTGTGTTGTCCAAGATCACATCAAAGCAGCTGATACGGTCAGTTGCCACCATGATCAGGGTATCTCCGTTATCGTAAATCTCACGAACTTTGCCTTCCTTGATCGGTTTCATTTCCTGTACGCTCATACCATCGTCCTCGCATTCTTATGTTTTCAGTTTTTACTATTCTTTATAGGAACAGATGTGGGTCAGAAAATAACCCACATCTTATAGATAAACAGATTTGCGAAAAAAAATCAATATATTTTTATTGCAACTTTCCGATAAATTCACGAACTCGTCCGTTTTCCGTTGCAAACAGCTGTTCCGGAGATCCTTCCTCCACGATAACGCCCTGCTCCATGAAAATGATCCGGTCGGATACTTCTCTGGCAAACTGCATCTCATGCGTCACGATGATCATCGTCATATGCTCACTGGCGAGCTGCCTGATTACCTTTAACACTTCCACCGTAAGCTCGGGATCCAGCGCTGAAGTCGGCTCATCGAAAAACAGGATCTTCGGCTGCAATGCCAATGCCCTGGCAATCGACACTCTCTGCTGCTGTCCGCCGGACAACTGATAAGGGTATGCATCCGCTTTATCCGACAGCCCCAGCTGTGCCAACAGTTTCTCTGCTCTGGAAATTGCCTCACCGCGGCTCACCTTATCCACATGGATCGGCGCATCAATAATATTTTTCATGACCGTATAGTGCGGGAACAGATTAAAGTTCTGGAACACCAGTCCGAAACATTTCCGGATCTTACGAAGTTCCGCTTTCGATGCATACTCACATACAACGGCACCGTTTTTGTCGGTCTTTTCTTCTGCCGCTTTCTGACCCAGGTAGATCAGATCTCCGCCATCCATTTTTTCCAAAAGCGTCGCGCACCGGAGCAAGGTCGATTTACCGGAACCGGAAGGTCCGATGATGGAGACTACCTCTCCTTCTCTGACCGTCAGGGAAATATCCTTTAATACGCCCGTTCCGTCAAAACTTTTTTTCACATGATTCATTTGTAAAAGGATTTCTCCCTTTGCCTGTTCTGCCATATGCGGTACAACTCCTATCTGTAGTATGCAAGTTTCTTCTCCATATGTTCCATGAAAGAAGCCACGATCAGGTTGAATACATAATAGAACACACCTGCTGCCAGCAGCGGAACCACGCTCGTCTGCGCCGCTCCGATCTGCTTTGCCACGGTGAACATCTCCGCAATGGAGATCGTAAATGCAAGTGAAGTATCCTTCACCAGTGTGATCGTCTCATTTGTCACCGGAGGAAGCACCCTCTTGATGACCTGCGGCAGAATGATCTTCACGAACGTCTGCGCCTTACTGTACCCCAATACCTCTGCTGCCTCATACTGTCCCACCGGGATAGATTCAATGCCGGCACGATAGATCTCTGCGAAATATGCCGCATAGTTGATCACGAATGCCAGGATCACTGCCGGGAACCGGTAACCGGTACCCATCTGCAGCCGGAACACGTAAAAAGGAGCAAAATACACTACGATGATCTGTAACATCAGAGGTGTTCCCCGCATAATGGATATGTATATTTTGGAAATAATACGGATCACTTTGCATCCCGACATTCTTCCGAAAGCCACGATCAGCCCTAACGGAAGGGAAAACAAAAGCGTCAGTACAAATATTTCCACCGTTATCAGAAATCCTTCTGCCAGTTGACCTGCCATGGTGATAAAACTCATGTGTATCTGCTCCTTTTATTCTTATTTTTCGTATATTGCTTACTTTCCGAGGCAGACGCTGTCTGTCAGTCCCCATTTTTCAGCGATCTCGCCGAAAGTACCGTCTGCCGCCATCTCATCCAGAGTCTTCTGAACGGTATCTCTGAGTTCATCATTTCCCTTCAGGAAACCTACCGCATACTGTTCTACTGCCAGCTTATTGTCTTCGCCCGCGAGCATTACGAACTTACCTGCTTCTCTCTGGTCGATCTGGTACTGTGCCACACCGATATCAATAGCAACCGCATCTACCGCGCCCTGCTCCAGATCCATGAATGCGGTATTGTAATCCGCATATTCGATCAGCTGTGCAAAAGAGTCGCGCAGTGCGATATTATCTGCATTTTCTTCATCGTTCAGTGCTGCCAGTGCGGAAGAGTCCTTCTGTACCGCAACCACCTTGCCTGCCAGTTCTTCCTTATTCTGCACACCGGAAGCAGATGCCACGACGAACACCTGGCTGTTATCGATATAGGGCTCGGTCCAGGTATAAGCATCCTCTCTGCCGTTCATGGTAAAGCCGTTCCAGATACAGTCAATCGCACCGGAAGAAAGCTCCATATCCTTTGCATCCCAGTCAATGGGCTGCTTTACAAGTTCCCAACCCTGTCTCTTGCATACCTCTGCTGCCAGATCCAGGTCAAAGCCTACATATTCTCCACTGTCATCACGATATCCATAAGGGGGAAATTCCGCATCGAATCCTACGGTAAATGTTTTATCAGATCCTTTTGATCCACAGCCGGTAAGAACACCTGCTGCCATACTGATTGCCAATAATGCCACTAATACTCTTTTCATAATACATCCTCCCGTTGATTGCCTGACGGCTGTTTTACTTTAGCATGGTAAATTGCTAACACGGTGTCATAGTAACACAACGGGAGGTATCTTGTCAATTCTTTATCTGTCGTAGCGCTCCACCATCGCCAGAATCTCCTGGGCATATCTGGGGTACGCAGCCGCCACATCCTTTACTTCATTTCTGGCAGACTCTGCCACTTCCTGATTGTAATCCATCTGTTTCCGCAGTGCCTGTCTCCTCTGGATCAGTTCATGACGGATCTCCACCATCTCGCGTTTATCCAAAAGTGCCGCCGTCTGGCTTACCCAGCGCTCCGGCATCTGCACACGATAATTGGAAAGCTGCTCGACCAGCTGTTTCTGGTAATATTCGATCTTCGCTTCCGCTTCCGCGTACTGTTTCCGCTCTTCTTTTTCGTCCTGATACATTTTCCATTGTTTTTCCAGCTTTGCGGCACTGTCCGTATTGTATTTCAAATACAGATATTCCATCAGCTGACAGTTGTTCACATAGCGGATCTTTACTTTATTCTGCAGCTGTATGATCTTGTTGATCGTCTTCTCCACCCGCTGCAGTTCCCGGCCGGCATCCATATACTTAATGCAGACATATGAGATTGCCACTGCTCCGGCTCCTACCGCCAGGAAATATCCGACATAAGTATCCATTTCAAATCCAAACTGCAGAATTGCCAGCATAATGACGCAGATCACCAGCGCTGTCAGAAAAATCACTGCCATTCCCCGCTGGTTGTTCATCATATTCTCCAGTTCATTTTTCCGGTACTCATATGCATGCCGTTCACCATCCAGCCGATGCAGATCCTGGCGCACCAGATTGCCGTACTTTTCTCCCTCACGGATTTTCCGGATACCTTCCTCGATCTCATTTTCTCTCTTACGGATCGCATAAAAGTCCGCATCCTTCATCCGGTTCTTTTTCTCCCGGTATTTGCTGCGCTCCTGTTCCAGTCCCGCAAGTTTCCCGGCCACACGATTGATCTCCGACCTCTGTTCCTCCGGCAGTGCCTCGATCTCATCTGTATCTGTCAGATAAGAGGTCACCAGCGTATATTCCCCTGTCAGCAGGTCGATCTCCCTGGATGCTTCCGCGATCTGCTCCAGGCAGTTGACTATATAACGTTTCCGCTGATCTTCTTCGTCAAAATTCACCCCACTGCGGGTATAGACCAGCTGTTCCCAGTCTTCTTCCTGCTGAATCGGTTCTTTTTTCTTAAAAAAGCGGTTCCACCACGCCATAACTCTCTCCTGTTATTTTCACACTATACGCTGACGCTTGTCCGATAGCTGTTCTTCAAAGCCTGCGTCAGTCTCTCATTTTCCGCATCGTATTTCACTCTGTCGCCCGTACGCCATTCTCCGCGCAGTTTCAGCTGTCTGTACTCCGGCTGCTGTTCCCATTCCCTCTCGAACTGCTCAATACGTTTTTCCAGTTCCAGGGATTCCGTATAATTCTCCGGGTTCTGTGCCGCGAATGCCACGTATTCGTCCTCCGGCAGTTCCATACGTTTGGCGGCCAGATAAGCGTCCAGATGCTCTCTGTCCGGATCTGTCTGCCAGGCTTCTCTAAAATAATACGCCGCCTTGTCATAGAGCATCAGCCCCGTCAGCGCAACGCCTTTGTTGTGCAGGATCGCCGCCCTGACCTTTCCTGCGGGAAGTTCCTTTCCTTCCTTCTCCAGATCACTCCAGGTCTCCAGCAGCAGATCATATCCGCGGATGGCTGCAGCATATTTTCTTTTTTCCACCATATAATCGATCTGGCTCTTTCTTTTTTCCATATTGCTGAGTCCGGCTCCCTGTTTCAGCACCTGTTCCACCTGGCTGACCTCCTCCGGATCGTACATTCCCACATATTGCAGGATCGTAACCACAAATACACTCAAAGAACCCTGCTTATGCACCATGGGGTACAATTGTTTTGCCAGATCACGCACCCTGCATTCTTCTCCGATCCAGTCCACCAGTTTATCATTCATCAGGGACAGATCCAGCAGAAATGCATTTTCTTTCAGGCAATAGCTCAGTTCCTCCATACAATATACTTTAAGTTCCAGACTTTCTATATTATAAGGATTCTCACAATATTCTCCTACACACAGACTTGCTTTCATTTCCAAATCCTCTTTTTTCAAAACTGCGACCCGTGATCACAGTTTAATCTCTTCTTTCCAGATATGATGCGTTGCTGCCCGGAAATTGCCAAATCCCAGATCCTCCAGTTCCACCTGCAGATGTGTTTCGTCTTTCATCTCCACACGGATGCGCAGTCTGGTAATTCCTTCCTGCAGTTCTTCCGGAACGATCCTCGCAATTCTGCTTCCCTTTCCGGTCAATGACGTGATCAGGATCTCCACGTCTCTTCCCTCCAGCAGGTAAAATTCCATATCGTTTTGTGCTTCGTACCAGTTGATCCCGGCATCTAGAAGCGGCTGATAGGACTCTTCGCCCTGCCTGCGCACTTTCATTCCGATATTGGACTTCAGCTTATCCTGCCCCAGATACACATAATTTTTACCGGTCTCGCCGGGATGCAGCCTCTCCATCATGCTGTAACATGCGCCTTTACTGAACAGGTTGTTCCCCTGGAACACTCTCCTGCCCTTGCACAGGTATCTCAGAGATTCTTTCATCCAGTCCTGCGAATATTCTTCTCCGATCAGATAGACAGAAGACACCATCCGGTTCTCACACAGCTGCGTCACGATCTCAAGGAATTTCTCATCCGATCTTTCTATCGGAAAAGGGAATTCCCTTTCCTCTGTATAAACTACCACCGGGGTCGTATGCCTGTTGCATTCCATACAATAAGTCCGTATCGCACTGTCCCTGTATTCACACAGAACTGTGCGATACTTCCAAAGTTCCTCCGGCTGATATAAATTATAGTAATAAAAGCTTTCACGATGGCTTTGGAAATAGATATTTTCTGTTTTCAGATGCAGCGCCTCGGCGACCCTGGTCAGCACCTCCAGCAATCTCGTGTCCAGATCCTCGCAGGTGATCATCATCGCTCCTATCCGGTCCGACGAGTTTACCTGTGACAACAGTCCGAGACTTCTTTTTACGAAAAGTGTCAGTAAAGCTACCGGATCCAGTGTGTTTCCGTCAACCTGTACCGGCTCTCCTTCTCTGGCAAGTTTTAAAATATTTTCTACGAGAATTCCCTCTTCTTCCTCCGCATAGCGGATTGCCTCACTCCCGTAAAACCACTGGTTTACTCCCTGTCTTTTGCTGAGGACCAGTGGGATCGTATACGCTTCGGATCCGGCAACGGAAGACAGTGTCGTGATCTCCTCTTCGTTCCCCGTGACATAACAGCTGATCTGTGCATAACTGTAACTCAGGTCATACCCTACTATAACTTTTTCACTCCCCGGCAGACGCATTCTTCCGCCTCCTCTCCATCCGGTGTTGTTTTGCTTTTATTTGTCTGCATTATTGCAGTGTAAACAATCTGTGATCCAGATACTCTCTCCGATAATATTCCTCTATCAGATGATCCAGCGTCGTATCATCCTGCAATGTCATGCTGATCATCATATCATTGATGATCTCATATTTACTGTCCGGACTTTCATTCATGATATCACTTCTCTGCAGGCTTCCGCTTTCTGTAAGCTGTTCTCCGTTTTCCGATTCTTCCATAATGTAATACTGGAGATTCTCACCGAAAAACAGTACAAATTCCTTGAAAAACACACCACTGTATACTTCCTGCATGTATTCCGACAGATAATCCTCCGCCTGACCGTTCTCATGCAGCATTACATAATGAATCCTTGCCCGGACACCGCCCTTTGTATGATACTCCACAATGGTCTTGTCCTTCATTTCCTGCAGCTGCGGCAGGCAGTCTTTGTACTCTCTGAAGAAGTTCAGATGAATGTGTTCCTGCATCATCTCCTGTAGGAAATCCTGTATCAGCGGTTCATCCTCTCTCTCCAGGCGGTCTTGGTTCTCCGCATAGAATTTCAGATACGCCAGTTTACAGATTCGCTGGGTTTCCTCTCCCCGCAGATAACAATTTCTGATTTCCCGGAAAATATACTCTTCCGTTATCTTTTCCCGACAGAAATAATCATAAGAGCTTTGTACCAGAACAGCTTCCTCGATCTCCTGTCTTGCTCCCTGGGACACATAATATCGGAAAATATCCAGGCGTTCCCCCACGAAAGCTCCCGAAAACAGCATCTGCAGCAATATTTTTTCGCTCAGCGCATAGCAGTCGACTTCAAATGACCTTGCCGTTTTCCAGATATCTCTCAGTTCCTTTGTCGTACCGGCAGCATAACGCACCAGATATTCCAGGATCTGTCCGTTATATTTTCCCTTCCGGAACGCCGTCAGGGCCGCCGCATACAGAACAGCTTCCCCTTCATGCACCGTCTGTGATATCACTCCGTCCGTAAGCCGCAACAGTATCTTGGCTTCCACAAAGTAAGGGGTGTAATGCTCTATCCATTCATATGCTTTCTCGTAATTGCCCCGGAGTACCAGAAATCTCAGTATGATCTCCCGCTGTTCCTCAGACAGTCCTTCCCCTGATATCTCCTGCAGATAGGTATCCAGCGCCTGCATATTGTCTGCATCAAAATAAGCCTGTACCAGCTGTACCGAAATCGCACTCCGCAGCTTCTGCTCCACAGAATCATTTCCTGCCAGCCTTGCCATTCGCATGATCTTTGCAGAAGATATTCCTTCCTCGGATCTGCCGTTTTCCATGAAATAGAGATCCAAGTCCGCAGTATCCGGCACATAATGCTCCAGAAGCCGCAGATATTTTCCGGGAACGAGCAGTTTTTCCAAAGTATATTCCACGTTTTTTAAAAAACGGTTACCATAAGCATCTTCAAAAGCTATCGTATAGTCATTGCCGTAGACAGCGACCCACGCGACACCATTTTGTAAAACGGTTTCCGACAATGTCAGATTCCCCGGCTGGCCTACGATAACTTTGCGCATTCTGCTGTCCTCTACTCTGACCAGATGTGCAAACAGCAGACGCGACAAAGGTTTCGCCATAACCTCCGTCACAATGGCAGGAGACAAAAATTCCTGATATAACACCGCCAGATGTCTGTTAATATGCTGCTTCTGGATCTGATCGATAACAAAACGCTCCATGCGGGGTTCATAATGCTGATATAATTCTTCGTACTCTTTTCTATATTTCACCAGATATGCGTATAGGAAAGCGCTGTGTTCATAATCCAGATTGCTCTGGAACGAAAAGTACATCAATATGACTTTCGGAAGCTCCTGTATGGAATCCATATCAATGGAAGCCATGTAGTATTCATATAAGTTGGTGATCCTCAGATGGCTCTCCACGCCTTTCTGATACCACAGGAATGCATCCGCTCCCGTTTTACTGCCCTTGATCAGAAGACTGCATATCTCCTGAAGGATCCGCACATCATTCTTTTTTTCGTAGAGATTCCGTAAAATTCTGCCCAGCAGGGGAGAGTACTCCCTGACTCTTCCCGACAGATATAACACCTGCTCCACCAGGCTGTCATTCAGGGCACTCTGTCTGGCTCCGAAATTCAGCACCTGCAGTTCAAATCCGCTCAGTTTACGCAACAATGCTGGATTGCCGTTTAAAAGTGTCAGAGCTTCCAGATAAATGACCGGGCTGTTACAGCCATACCGGTACTGTTTTTCCAGAAACATCCATTTTCCGGAAGTCGAACGGTTATATTCTTCCGACAGATATAACAGCAGCCATGCCACACGCCAGCAGGTTCTGTCATAGCGATAGATCTGCTCCACCTGTTCCGCCATCTGCATCGTATACTGCGGATCTCTGTGGATCAGGGTCGTAAGATACAGATAATATGCCCACAGTTCTCCGCCGGTGGCATCCTGCGCCTCCAGCATATCCGCCGCATGATCCAGGATCCATCCCGCTTCGTTGTATCGCTCCTCTGTGATCAGGAGCTGTGCCTGAAACAGCCTTGCCGATACATCCTTTTCATTCATGGTAACCATCCGTTCCACCAGTTTCCCGGTTTCCGAAAGCCATGTCCCCGTACCTATTTTTTTCAGGCGGAAATCCTGATAATACTTCATCATCCGGGCAATGCACTGCATATGGCTGTGATCCGCATGACGTGTTACCGCGCCGTCTCCCAGTTGTACCATTACCGGGATCTCCAGAGAAGTATAAGCATTATAGATATAAATCTTCCCAAAGTTCTTGCCGGGGCGGCAGAGACTGCTGTCTATGTATACCGGCAGCCGGCAGCGGTTCCCAAGGAAGTCATCATCGCTGATGATCTCCTTTTCCGTAAAGACAAACTCTCCCTCGCACTCCACCTGCAGTCTGGTATATCCCCAGCCGTTCCTCACGATCGTCAGGTTATTCTCCGTAACGCCATAGTTATCCGCACTGCGGGGCAGTTTTTTCACCAGTTCCTTTTCTTCGATCAGGAATTCCAGCTGTTGCTTTTTATTAATGCAGATCAAAAATTCTTCTACATTCTGTTCGTTGCCTTCATAAGCCGACAGAATCCGGTAGCTGTCATAGAAATGCGCATCATTTCCCTGGAACAGGCGTAAGAACTCCGGATCATAGAACAGCCGCACGGCTTCTTTCCAGTTGCTCTTCGCCAGGTTGGCAAAATGAAACAGATTCCTTATGGCACCGATAGAAGAATTCAGTACACCATGTTCCACCGTCACTACAAAAGGAAGATTATATTCCCCTCTGTTACTGACAACAGAAAAAGCTCCTTTTACCACATCCCCTTCCGCCAGATCCTCTCCGTGGAAGCAGTAAAAGATTTCTGCATCAGAACCGGTAAACTGGTCTGTCATACATTCCATCCGCAGATGGTCAGATATCACAGATCCTTTTACATAGCCGTCTGATGCAGAAAGGATGTGAAAAGAGCCTTCATATGCCGTCCCCTGTGACAGGGAAATTTCTATTTTAGAGCAGGAGAATTCCAAAGAACCGTTTTCGTAATCGAAGTTTCCTCCTAAAATTCTATCAATAATCTCCTGCATGTACCTTCACCCGTTCCCTGTTGTCAATTTGGATTTATTATACCAAATTTAAGACCTAAGGGCAAGGTGTGTGACCTGTTAGTCCAGGTTTAATTTTTTATTCAAAATATAATACGAAACGCCGTACATGATTGCAGCGATCAAAAGGCTTACAAGTACATTGATGTCATATGCACTGTTTACCGAAAGGGTAAAACCACTCGGTCTGGTCACCATGTTGGAACTGAACATGAGGACACTCTGTACGGTACTTCCGATCAGGGAAGATAGAATCGTAAGACCCGCATACGTAAGGATTCCCATCAGACCCTTATGTTTGGAAGACAGCTGTCCTATCGTGAGTGCACCAAACAAAGTAATCATTGTAATAAAAGGTCCGACCAGGAAAGTGATGCTCACTGTAACCACATAATGAAGCAGGTTGATTCCCATTTCGTTCTGATAAATATCCGCTATCTGAGATATCCCCTCTGCCAAAAAGGTCCAGATATTACCGCCATACTCTGCCAGAGCGTTATGCACTTCTCCGATATTTAACATTCCGATTGCCATGGACAGAACCAGTGCCACCACGGAGATGCCGATACCGATCAAAATCAACAAATACCATATACCGGCCACAAGTACTTTACTTAAAAATAACTGATTTGCCGTCACCGGCAGTGTATGGGACAGATATCCTTCATCGGTATACATACTCCTGTAAAAACGAATTCCCAGGAAGATCATGATCCCCCAGGTAGCCGCCATCAGCATGACCACATACAGGATCAATGTTGCCACAAAGGAGGAAATTCCAAGCCAGCTCATTGCCACCGATGCATTCCCGTCAAATATTGCCGTAACTCCCGGCATCCGGAGTACAACGCAGCCGATGACCGTTATGAGGAACATTCCCAGAAGCATCAGGCAGCCCACTTTCCATGTATTTTTCCATTCATATTTCATTAACTTTCCTAACATGCGAACACCTCCCTGAAATAAGCATCTACAGACTTCCCCTTCTCTTCTCTGATGTTATCCACAGAAGTATATAACACCAACTGTCCGTAACGCATAAAGATCACTTCATCAAGCACCTGTTCCACATCCTCTATAAGGTGGGTGGAGATCAGTACTGTTGCCTCCGGATTGTAGTTATTAATAATAGTGCGCAGAATATAATCTCTCGCTGCAGGATCCACACCGGCAATAGGCTCATCGAGAATATACAGGCTGGCATTCCGGCTCATGACCAGGATCAGCTGTACCTTTTCCCTGGTACCCTTGGACAACGTCCGCATCTTCACCGTAGGATCGATCCCAAGGCTCTTCAGCATCTCTTCTGCCCGTTCTCTGGAAAAATCCTGATAAAAGTCCTGAAAATAATCCAGGATCTCCCGGATTGTCTGATACATGGTCAGATAAGTGCGATCGGGGAGATAAGCCACCCTGCTTTTGGTCGCCGGTCCCACATAATTTCCGTCGATCATGATCGTACCTTCCGTCGGTGTCAGCAGACCGTTCAACATTTTGATAAGCGTGGTCTTACCGCTTCCGTTGGGTCCCAGCAGTCCGATGATCTTCCCCTTCGGAAGACTTACGGTCAGATTATTTACTGCCACATTTGCTCCGTACTTCTTGGTAAGATTTACAATTTCTACCAGATTATTCATTCCTATTCCCGCCTCTCTTTTCTCAGGACTGCATCTTATCAAAGAGATCACGAATCTCTTCTTTCTGATATCCCAGTGCCTGCATATTGTTAATAAATATCCGCACATGACCGGCTGCCAGCTGTTCTCTGGTGTTCCCGATCAGTTCGATGTCCTCCGTCACAGTTCTGCCGCTGGTACGCTGTGTTACGATCAGTCCGCTCCTCTCCAGTTCCGCAAAAGCCTTCTGCATTGTATTCGGATTCACCGCCGCCACTGCCGCAAGGTCTCTGACGCTCGGCAGCTTCTCTCCCGGCTGATATTTACCGGATACGATTTCCCTCTGGATCCGTTCCACCAGCTGCGCATATATCGGTCTGTCAGAATCTAATTCCCACGCCATTCTTATCATCCTTTCTACTACATCTTTGTTTGCTCCTGTTTCCCCTTCCGCATGCTTCAGGCCTGTCATCCTCCCCGCCTTATGCTCTTTTTTCCTTATTGTTCTGCTGTATTATTTATTTAATACAATAATACGATAGCTTTCTCTATCTGTCAAGCGATTTTATTTGGGAAAATCGTTTTTTTATAAAGTACATGCACATATTACATACAGCTGACATATTCTGTAAGGAACATTGATTGCCCCACCCGGAAAATGCTGCCTGCATGAACGGGATTGGCAGAAAGGATCTATTCCCATGGATACTTCTTATACAGGTACTCTACAGGTCAGTGTGACATCTTCCCTCGGTCTGACCCCCATTCCCGGAGCTGTTGTCAGCATCTCCTACACCGGAGATCCCGACTCTCCTTTGGAAACACTCATCACAGATGAATCCGGGCAGACGGAAACGGTTTCCCTGGACGCTCCCCCCAGAGACCTCTCCCTATCTCCCGATATCACTGCCCAGCCTTACTCCGAATACAACATTCAGGTAACTGCGGAAGGTTTTGAGCCGGTACTCGTCTCAGGTTCTGAGATTCTGGCCGGAGAATTTTCCCTGCAGACGATCCGGATGAATCCTCTTAATGTAACGGAAGAGGAAGAAAAAGTTGTGGTCATTCCGGCTCACACCCTTTTTGGGGAATATCCTCCCAAGATTCCCGAAGAGGAGATCAAGCCCATGCCTGATACCGGCGAAATTGTATTAAGCCGTGTCGTTATCCCGGAATATATCATCGTGCATGACGGTGTCCCGGAAGACCCCACTGCCCGTAATTACTGGGTACGCTACAAGGATTACATAAAAAATGTGGCTTCCAGCGAGATTTATTCCACCTGGCCGGAAAGTGCTATTTATGCAAACATTCTGGTTATTCAGTCTTTTACGTTAAACAGAGTCTACACGGAATGGTACAGAGGACGCGGATATGATTTTACGATTACATCATCCACAGCATACGATCAGAAATGGATCTATGGAAGAAATGTGTTTGAAGAAATTGATTATCTGGTGGATTCGATCTTCACCAATTATTTGTCCAGACCGGGAGTACGGCAGCCTATTTTCACCTCCTACTGTGATGGGAACCGCACCACCTGCCGGGGCTTAAGTCAATGGGGTTCTAAATCTCTCGCCGATCAGGGATACTCCGCTATTGATATTATTCATTATTATTACGGCAATGATATGTATATCAATTCCACCGACATCATCTCCGGTGTTCCTTCTTCCTGGCCCGGATACGACCTGACCATTGGATCTTCCGGAGAAAAAGTCCGGCAATTGCAGCAACAGTTAAATCGCATTGCCAGAGACTATCCTGCCATCCCCACTCTGACACCGGACGGCATCTACGGTCCCGGTACTGCCGATGCCGTCCGGGCTTTCCAGAAGATTTTCAATCTCCCGCAGACCGGCATCGTGGATTATCCTACCTGGTTCGAAGTCTCGGATATCTATGTAGGAGTTACACGGATCTCAGAACCGGATGCATAATAAAACGGAAGTGATGCGGCAAGCCGCGCATCACTTCCGTTTTCAATTTATTAATTACTTTTTTATTTCGTCAGCAGCATCATAATATCATTGCTTCTTGCCACGAACTTGGTCATGGCATCTGCACTGAGAGGTGCATGCTGCAATTTTGCAAGATCATACAGCTGCTCACAGATCATCTCTGCGTTCTCGCCGTCCTGATGCTCGGTAATGTACTGTACCAGAGGATGGCTGGCATTCAGGATCAGAGTCTCGCCCTCACCGCCGAAAGCGCTCATATCCATGCCGGGCATAGAATACATCTTCATCATATCCTGCATACGTCTGCTCTCTTCGGACAAGGTGATCATGGAAGAGATCTTCTTATTCTTCAGCTTCTCTACCTTAATGGTGATCTTGTCGTTCTTCAGAGCTTTCTTCATGAGCTTGCTGATGCTCTCAGCCTGCTCTTCCATCTCTTTTTCTGCCTTCTTGGAAGTCTTGGACTTCAGGGCATCGGTCACGTCTGCATCAATACGCTGGAACTTGATTCCTTCGTTCTTCTGCTCTAGCTGGGAGATGAAAGGCTGATCGATATTGTGGGTCAGGATCACAGCATCCATCTTTGCAGCCTTGAACATATTGATATACTGGCTCTGCTGCTGTTCATCCGTTACATAGTAGATGATTTTTTCTTTCTTCTCTTCTTCGGCATTCTCCTCGGAAGCCTCTTCGTCTGCCTTGTCCTCTACGACTTCGGCTTCGACCTTGTTGCCGTTCTCATCCACGGCATTTTCTTTGTTCTCTTCCTCGTCCTGCGGCTTGATTTCCAGGCACTCAGGCAAAGTCAGATATTTACCGTCCAGATTTTTGAAGAGGATATAATCATTCATCTTCTCACAGAACTTGTCATCTTTCAGGCAGCCGAACTTGATGAACGGGCTGATGTCGTCCCAGTACTTGTCGTACTCTTCCTTGTCGGTCTTGCACATACCTGCCAGCTTGTCTGCTACCTTCTTGGTAATGTACTCGGCGATCTTCTTCACAAATCCGTCATTCTGCAATGCACTTCTGGATACGTTCAGAGGCAGATCCGGGCAATCGATGACACCTTTTAACAACAGCAGGAACTCAGGGATAACTTCCTTGATATTATCTGCAATAAATACCTGATTGTTGTACAGCTTGATCGTACCTTCGATGGATTCGTACTCCATGTTGATCTTCGGGAAGTACAGAATACCTTTCAGGTTGAAAGGATAATCCATATTCAGATGGATCCAGAACAGAGGCTCCTTGTAATCCTGGAATACCTTACGGTAAAAGTCCAGATATTCTTCCTTCGTGCACTCATTCGGATGCTTGGTCCACAGAGGCTGTGTCTCATTGATCAGCTCCGGCCGCTTCCTGATCTTCAACTTTCTGGGCTCTTCTTTTGCTTCTGCATCTGCGCTCTGGTTCTCGCCCTCTGCTGCTTCCTTCTTCTCCGGCTCGATGGTCTCGAGTACCTCATCATCGGGAAGTTTTTCCTCTTCCTTGATGATCTGGGTCTCTTTGGTATTCGCCTTGGACAGATAGATCTCGGTAGGCATGAAGGAACAATATTTCTTCACTACCTCACGAGCCTTGTATTCATTACAGAACTCCAGGCAGTCCTCATTGAGGAACAGGGTAATGGTCGTACCGACATCGGTCTTGTCACCGTCTTCCATAGAAAATTCCGTGCCGCCGTCGCACTCCCAGTGCACTGCCTTCGCGCCTTCCTTGTATGACAAAGTATCGATATATACTTCATCCGCTACCATGAATGCGGAATAGAAGCCCAGCCCGAAATGACCGATGATCTGGTCGGAATTGCTCTTATCCTTATATTTTTCAATAAAATCCGTTGCACCGGAAAATGCGATCTGGTTGATGTACTCTTCCACTTCGTCTGCGGTCATACCAAGACCGTTATCCTTGAAAGTCAGGGTCTTCTTCTCCGGATCCACGATCACATCCACACGACCCTTATAACCTTCCGGCAGAGTATACTCTCCCATCATATCCAGCTTCTTCAGCTTGGTTACGGCATCACAGCCGTTGGAGATCAGCTCTCTGTAGAAAATATCGTGATCGGAATACAACCACTTTTTAATGATCGGAAATATGTTTTCACTGTTGATTGATAAACTACCGCTTTTTGCTGCCATTTTTATCACATCCCTTTCTAAAATTACACAGTCATGGCTGACTGTTTCCTAACTGATTCTAAGTGTAGGACGGTAAAAATAAAAAGTCAAGACAAATTTAGCACTCATTTATCATGAGTGCTAACAATTCATCGCAAATGCAGTATTCATCAGTGTTTTCGCAATTCTAAAATTTTTGTGAAGTATGATTATGCCTCAGGAAAATACTTTGTATATACATCAAAAAAATTATCGGTAGTCACCTGCTCGTCTCTGATCAGGGTGATCTCATCCCACAGTTTGTCATTCAGTTGGCGCACAAGCGTATCCACAAAGCTGTCATATTCCTGTCCGAATACTTCCCGTTTCCGTTCTTCCACGATTTTCAGCTTATTGGCATCGGTCTCTTCCCGGTCCAGGGTATTAATGCATTTAATAATGTAGTATCCCCTCTCACACTTCACGACCTGGCTCACTTCATCCGTTGCCAGATTGAATGCCGCTTCCTCATAAGCGCTTTCCGCTTCTCCCTTGCCGAACGAATAGGTGATTTCGGAATCGTCACTGTATTTGGATGCCAGTTCCGTGAAATCATGTTCGCCGTCCACTGCCATATCTCTCACTTCGCAGGCTCTCTCATAAGCATTCTGGATAGAGCTTTCGGAATAAGGCTTCAGATTCCCGTCCATATCGGTAGATGCCGTTGCGAAGAAAATCTGCTGCACCGTGATCTTACGGGCTTCATCGTCACTGATCTCCGGATTGATGTCCTGAATGATCAGCTGATACACCTTATCCGCCATAGCGTACTCCCGGTACAGATTCTCTACGATTTCCTCTGTAGCTCCCATAGCCTCGATCTCGGTATCATTCAGAGAGGCAAAATACTCCTGTGCCGCCTGCTTAACTTTCGCCTCTTCCGCTTCGTCCAGTGTAACTTCTTTCTCCTTAGCCAACAGATACATGGTCTTGATCTGGGCGATTCTTGCCAATACTGTCTCCTTGACGTTATCTTCCAGCGATACTCCGTTCAGGGAAGTATTCCAGATTTCTTCCCCATAGACATTCTCATACTGATTCTGCGTCGTGGTCAGATAAATCATAATCTCCGCTTTGGAACAGGACTCATCCCCGATCCGGAACACCTCGTTTTTCCCAAGTCCCGTGGTAAACACTACCTTTGTGCCGTCACTGCCTCCGCAGGCGGTAAGGCCTGTCATCATGCTTACCCCCAATACGCCGGCGATCAGCAATGCCCGAAAATTGTTCTTAATTTCTTTTTTTCTGTATTCCGTGTTGTATATGTTACTGTATTTTCTATGATAAAAAAACATATAAATTCCTGCCTTTATATTTTTCTCAGAAAAGTTCCTGAATTTTGATTATACCCCATTTTCTGTTTCTATGCTATGATTTCTTACTTTTTAAAATAGCGATTCAGAATCTCATTTGTGAAAGCGCTCTTTCAGCGCTGCCTTTTTGCTTTGAACATTACATTTTAAGAATTACAAAGAGTACAAAAACAGCCGACAGGTCTTCCTATCGGCTGCTTCACACTTATTTCGTTTCTTCTGAAAATTCTTTAAAATCTTTTCACAGTTTTTCCACAGAGTTTCTGACTCAGTGCTTCTTATTCTGCTGCGTTCTGCGCAAGTCTCTCTTCTTCGGAAAGCTTCTCCACTCTTACCGCGCAGACTTTATATTCCGGGATTCTCGCATATTTATCCAGTGCCGCATTTGTCAGGATATTGGCATTGCCGTCCGGGAAATGGAACGGCATCCAGGTCTCCTTCAGAGATACCTTGTCGCCGACTCTCGCCGTGGTGATCAGGGTACCTCTCCTGGAAGTCACTCGTACTTTTTCACCGTTTTCGATACCGAGACGTACCGCATCCTCGGTGTTCATCTCGATGAAGGAGTGTCCTTCCTTCTCCATCAGTCCGGGGGTCTTGCCGGTCATGGCTCTGGTATTATAGTGATACAAAATACGTCCCGTCATCATGATGAACGGATACTCTTCATCCGGTAACTCCGCACTGGGAACGTACTCTGCCGGATAGAACCAGCCCAGTCCTCTTGCAAACTTGCCCACATGCAGGATCGGCGTACCGGGATGTTTTTTATCCGGGCAGGGCCACTGGATGCTCTCGCCGCGGTCCAGTCTTCTGTGGCTGATACCGGCAAAACTGGGGGTCAGGGAGGCGATTTCATCCATGATCTCTTCTGAAGTCAGCTGAGGCTGAGGATACCCCATACGATTCATCAAGTCGATGAAAATATCGGTATCCAGACGCATCTCTCCTTCCAGCGTCACTGCTTTACGCACACGCTGGACTCTTCTCTCGGTATTGCTGAAAGTACCTTCCTTTTCCGCATAGCTGGTACCGGGAAGAATAACGTCCGCATACTGCGCCGTCTCTGTCATAAACAGGTCGGACAACACGAGGAAATCCAGGCTCTCCAGTGCTTTTCTGATATGATGCTGGTCTGCATCGGTCACCACAGGATCCTCTCCGAAGATAAAGAGTCCGCGGATCTCCTTGCGGATGGCAGCCGGGAATACATCAGTGGCATGCACACCGGGCTTTTTGTTCAGTTCCACGCCCCATGCCTTTTCGAATTTCGCCATTGCTTCCGGATCGGTGATCTTCTGATAGCCGGGGAAATCTCCGGGAAGTGCACCCATATCGCAGGCGCCCTGTACATTATTCTGTCCACGTAAGGGATTGACGCCACATCCACTCTTGCCTAATTTACCAACCAGCATTGCCATGTTGGACATGGACATAACACCTTCTGTTCCGGTGGAATGTTCGGTAACACCCAGACAATAGATAATGGGCGCTTTCTTCGCCTTCGCATACATCAAAGCCGCCTCACGCAGATGGTCCGCATCGATATGACAGATCTCGGCCACACGCTCCGGCGTATATTCTTCTACGATCTTCTTCAGTTCCTCGAAGCCTTCCGTTCTCGTACGAATAAATTCTTCGTCAGCCAGTCCCTCGTTGATGATGACATTCATCATACCATTGGCAAACGCCACATTGGTACCGGGTTTCAATTTCAGATGAATATCTGCCTGTTTGGACAGTCCGATATCTCTGGGATCCACTACGATCAGACGGGTACCTCTCTCTACCGCCTGACGGATCTGCATACCGATGACGGGATGCGCTTCCTCCGGGTTGGAACCTACCAGCATGATCACGTCCACATCATTCGTGATATCACTGATCGGATTGGTCATGGCACCGGATCCCAACGTCATGGCAAGACCTGCCACTGTTGCGGAGTGACACACTCTCGCACAGTTATCTACGTTATTGGTACCGAATGCGCAACGTACCATCTTCTGCAGCATATAGCAGTCCTCGTTCGGAGAACGGGAGCAGGCGAATCCTGCCAGCGCATCGGGACCGTACTTCTTCTTGATCTCGGTAAATTTTGCCGCGATCAGATCCAGTGCTTCATCCCAGGTTGCACGCTCGAATTCTCCGGTCTCGTGGTTTTTGATCAGAGGATATTTTAATCTCTCCGGAGAATGTACGAAATTAAAGGATCCGAATCTGCCCTTGACGCACAGAAGCCCCTTGTTGGAAGGACCGTTTGCAGGCTCTACATCCACGATCTCGTTGTCTTTTACGACCAGATAATACTGACAGCCGGTAGCACAGTGAGGACAGGTAGTAAGCACCTTTTTCACTTTGCCGACCTGATATTTCTTACGATTTTTGGCTACCAGTGCTCCGGTAGGACACACTGCGGCACAGTTACCGCAGGATTCACAGGCGGTTGCCTTCCAGTCCGGTCCGAACGGCGCATCGATCAGCGTTCTCGTGCCGATCTTGCTGTTATGTAACGTACCGTTGCAGGCTACTTTATTACATGTGCTGACACATCTCTGGCAGTTAATGCACAATTCCGGATAATAGGTCAGGAACGGATTTTCCTTCTTTGCTTCAAACTTTGCGGCACTGCCGGGATAACAGGATTTGGTAATACCGTATTCGTTGGACAGATCCTGCAGTCTGCAGTCACCGGATTTGCCGCAGGAGAAGCATCTCACATCATGGTTGGCCAGCAGCATATTTAAGACCTGTTTTCTGCTGTTCACTACTCGCTCGGATCTGGTATTTACTACCATTCCGTCTTTTACTTTGGTATTGCAGGAGGTTACCAGATGGTTGTTTTCTTCCACTTCCACAACACACATCTTGCAGGCTCCCACCTCATTGACATCTTTCAAATAACAGAGTGTGGGAATCTTGGCATCCGCCTCCTGCGCAGCCTCCAATATGGACAAATTCTCATCTACGGAAATCTGTTTTCCATCTATGGTGATCGTTACCATTATACTCTGCCTCCTTCTACCACTCCGCATCCAAAGTGATCACATCTTAAGCATTTACCGCATTCCTGCATTGCTTCATCATAAGACATTCCGTTTTCCACCGGCTCGAAATTGTGTTTACGCTCTCTGGCGGAACGGTCGGTCAGATGTACTCTGCCGTAATGGGTTCTGTCGTTCTCTCTGGGCTCCGGAATCTTGATATCTTCCAGATACTTATGATGATATCCCAGATATTCATCGATATTTAACGCAGCTACCTTGCCTGCGCCAATGGCCTTGATCACGGTAGCCGGACCGAATACACAGTCGCCGCCGGCAAATACCTTGTCATAGCTCTTTAATCTGGTGGTATCTAATGTCTCAAATGTCTTTCTTCTGGGATTTACATCATATTCCGCAAACGGTGCGGACACGATATCCTGACCGATAGCCATGAGTACCACTTCACAGGGCACTTCGATCTGCGGCTTGTTGGCCACCGTTGCGGAAGGCTTGCCCTGTTTATCATACACACTGATAATCTGGGGCTGTGCCACGAATCCGCAGACATTGCCGTCGGCATCCGCATTGATCTTCACCGGTGCATTTAAGGTCAGCAGTTCCACACCTTCTTCGATAGCTCCCTGAATCTCGGAGGGAAGTGCCGTCATGTCAACCTGACGTCTGCGGTAGATGATCGTCACCTCATCCGCATGACAGCGGATCGCAGATCTCGCACAGTCCATGGCTACATTGCCGCCGCCTACGACTACGACACGTTTTCCGGTATAATCGGGGATATTGCCCTTACCGATCTCTCCCAGCATTTCCACCGCGGAATAGACACCGTTACTGTTCACGCCCTCGACATTTACGGATTTTCCGACCTGTGCACCAATGGCGATATAGACTGCATTGTAATCTTCCTGTAATTGTTCCATGGTAATATCCTTACCGATGGCTGTATTGTAATGAATCGTAATATTACCGGTAGACAGAATGGCATTGATATCCTCATCCAGTCTGTCTTTCGGCAGACGATAATTGGGAATACCGTAACGCAGCATTCCGCCCAGCGCTTCTCTCTCCTCAAACACATCTACTTTATGTCCCATCAGAGACAGGTAATATGCGCAGGTAAGTCCGGAAGGACCGCCGCCCACGATGGCTACTTTTTTACCGGTGGTTACGTTGCACTCAGGTACCTTTACCTGATCTGCGGCGATCTGATCCACTGCAAACTTTTTCAGTCCGCGGATATTGACCGGGCTGTCCAATAAATCTCTGCGGCATTTTTCCTCACAGGGATGCTCGCAGATAAACGCGCACGCCGTAGGAAAAGGATTGTCTCTGCGGATCAGATTGATGGCATCCGCATAACGATGTTCACCGATCAGCGCGATGTAGCCGGGGATATCCACATGTGCCGGGCAATGTGAGATGCACGGCACCTTCTGTCCCACTTCCGCCTGACATCTGTGCTGCTCGATATGCCTCATATATTCATCCCGGAACAGTTCCACACTCTGCAATACGATGTTGGCTGCTTCATAGCCGATAGCGCAGTCCGCCGTATCCTGGATCATCTCCGCCAAGGATACCATGTTGTTAAAAGTATCCATGTCAGCCTTGCCGTCCAAGATGCTGCGCATCATATTCTCCACCTGCTCCAGTCCGTCTCGGCAGGGAACACACTTACCGCAGGTCTGGCTTCTGGCACTCTGCAAAAAGGAAAGCTGTACCGCAATGGGGCAGACACCGGGAGGATTTCCCTTCACTCTCTTCACGAACTTATCAAGGAATTTGTTCGTCTTTTCATTCATTTCATTTTTATAAATAATATTTTCGGAATGCATAGAACCCTCCTGTGTACTTCTTACTATTCTCGCTCACTTCTCACATAATCATCCTGTTTTTCCCTCATTACTCATGCATCAGGGAAGAAACTCACTCTGCTTTTTAAGTAAAACAGGGTATAATGTAAGCACTTACATTATACCCTGTTGAGAAAATATGTTCAATTAGATTAAATATTTAACAAGATGATTAATTTTTTAACAAAGTACTGTTCCCGCACTCGCCGTCTTCTTCTCTGAGGATCCGGATGCCGTGTGCCAGTGTATCCAGTACAGCATCCAGGCATTCCGTCACTGCTTTGGGACTTCCCGGCAGATTGATGATCAATGTCCGGTTGCGGATCACGCTTGCCGCACGGCTCAGTGCTGCCCTCGGTGTGATCTGCAGGCTGTAATAACGCATAGCCTCCGCAATACCGGGTGCATTCTTAGTAGCTGCCCGCATGGTTGCTTCCGGGGTATTATCCCTGGGCGAGAATCCGGTTCCGCCTGTAGTAAATACAACATCCACATCTTCTTCGTCCGCAAGCCGCACCATTTCCCGGTACAATCCTTCCTCGTCATCGGACAGTACCACGCTGCTCACTGTTTCATAGCCCTGTTTTTCTATGATTTCACGGATCGTAGGGCCGCTTAAGTCCTCACGTTCGCCTCTGCTTCCCTTGTCGCTGGCGGTGATGATTCCGGCGCGGAATTTTCTGGTACTGATCAGTTTCAGTTTGTCGCCGGTCTCAATCCGTCCTCCGTGCAGCACTCTGGCAAATACGCCCTCTCTCGGCATGATGCAGTCGCCTACCATATGGAAAATCTCGCACTCCGAATGACATTTTTTGCCGATCTGCGTAATCTCCAGAACCACATCATTGCATTTGAAGATCGTTCCCACCGGATAGCTCTTGAAGTCATAACCTTTTACCAGCAGGTTTTCCCCGAAGGCTCCGTCTGCCACCTGTGCTCCTCTTGCGCGGAATTTCTCTACTTCCTCCCAGGATAAGAGGCTCACCTGTCTGTGCCAGTTGCCGGCATGGGCATCCTTTTCCAGCCCCCAGTCCTCTATGAAGTTACAGCCGCCTACATTCTGCTTGGCTGTTCCTTTTTTCTCGCTGATACATACTGCCATTACTTCTCCTGCCATACCTGTCATACCTCGTATTCTAATCAGACTTTTTCCTTATTTTTTCCGTTTGAAATTCTACCCACAACTTTATATCCGCTTTGCTTTCGGCATTGTTGTGCGATATATTGCTATACTGCTTTGTTGATTGCTATATTGATCATCCGTAATATTAACCTCCGATCTGCACCATCTTGCGCTGTTCCTCATCCTCATTCGCTTCTGCCTTATCAGCTACCTGCGCCCGGAAATGATGCTCTGCCGGTTTTTCCTGCAATGCGGCTAATATCCGCTCTTTGATTTCTTCATCAGAAGCGCCGCCGCGCAACAACGGTTTTAATTCCAGCCCCCTGTCATAATGCAGGCAAAGTTTTAATCGACCTTCACAGGTCAGCCGGATTCTGTTGCATTCTTTGCAGAATTTGTGGGAAATGGGACTGATGAATCCGATCCGGCCGGTGAAACCCGGAAAATGATAATACTCTGCCGGGCCATCTGCACTGCTGCCAGAGATCCCGGATATTCCGTCGTAGCTTTTCTCTCCGTCACCTGCTCTCAGATTCTTATGCGGCTCCACAGGATTCGTGGGTTCGCTTGCTTGTTCTACCTGGCTTACAGATCCTGATTTTCGTTCCACTTTGCATGCCGGTCCATAGGCTCGTTCCAGCCGTGTCAGTATCTCTTCTGAAGAGATCCCTGTATATTCCCTGCCGCAGCCGATCGGCATCAGTTCAATAAACCGCACATCCACTTTTTTATCTCTGGCTAATCCTGCCATGCTTTCGATGTCTTCTCCGTTCATCTCCAGGCAGGGAACACAGTTGATTTTCACCTGTAGGTTTTGTGCGATTGCCGCATCAATAGCGTGTAATACGCTGTCTTCTCCGGCCACACATTTTCCTGCAATATGACATCCCGTGATCTCACGAAACCGCTGCGGATCCAGCGTATCCAGACTGATGTTCACCGCAGTCAGTCCTGCTTTCCGATAGTCCTCCGCCTGTGAAGCGAACATGGTTCCGTTGGTGGTCATGGCAATCTCTTCGATCCCCGGCAGTCTATGTATCTGTTCCACCAGCCACAGCAGATTCTTCCGTACCATAGGTTCCCCACCGGTCAGCCGCACCTTGCGTATGCCAAGCTGTTCCATAATGCCGACCAGCCGTAGAATTTCTTCCAAACTCAATACTTCCTCATGGGGCACAGGCGTCACCCCCTCCGGGGGCATGCAGTATTTACAGCGGAGATTGCATTTGTCCGTCACCGATATTCTCAAATAATCTATTTCTCTTCCGAGACCGTCACGCATCTCTCCCAACTCCTGTTTTCCTGATAAAATAATCCGGTCTTTCGAAAACGCAGTCTTCTTATCCGGCAATTTTAACTACTTTTCCAACAAAATAATCTGCTCCGCAGGCATTTTCAGATACAGCTTCTCCTGCTGCTTCAGCTCCTGCCATTTCTCCTTAGGCAGTTCGTAAGTCAGAACTTCCCTGGGGCTTTCGCCGGAGCGTTCCGGATTGCAGAACAGAATCACCGTGGAAAACGTATCCTCGATCACCCGGAGGATTCTGCATTCCAGTACATTCGTCTCTTCCGGTTCCGGAACCACCTGAAAATAATGGGCCCGGAATGCAGCATATTTGTATTTTCCGGGTTCCGCTTTCGCAGACAGACGGATTCCCCAGTCTTTTGCCACAAGACCGCCATCCGGCGCTGTCTCCAGCTCCGATACATTTTTACAGCCGGTAAGTAACGTTGCTGCCAGAGATGCCGGGCTTTTGAAAAGTTCTTCCTTGGGCTGCACATCCAGAATCTGTCCGTCTTCCATGACCGCGATCCGCTCTGTCATCCGGTAAGCTTCATTCCTGTCATGGGATACGAACAATACCGTCCCACCGTACTCCTCCATGACCTTCATCAGTTCCCGTTCCAACTGCATTTTCAGATAATTATCCAGCGCCGAAAAAGGCTCATCCAGCATCAGGATCTTAGGTTCTCCGGACAGCATTCTCGCCATCGCGGCACGCTGTTTCTGACCTCCGGACAACTGTGACGGATACAGGTTCTCTTTTCCTTCCAGGAAAAACCGCTTTGCATACGCTTCTGCCTTTTTCTTATCCTTCGCACCACACATGATATTCTGCATGACCGTCATATTCGGGAACAATGCATAATCCTGAAACAGATAGCCGACTTTACGCTTCTGTACCGGCAGGTTAATACGGTGTTCCGAATCAAAAAATACTTTATCATCCAGCCGGATCACACCCTTGTCGGGCTTTTCGATTCCGGCAATACATTTCAAAGTCATGCTTTTCCCACAGCCGGAAGCGCCGAGCAGTCCCAGCACTTCCTTTTCTGCGGTAAATTTGACCTTCAGCAGAAAATCTCCGCATTTTTTCTCAATGTCCACATACAATGCCATTACCTTTTGCCACCGCCTTTCCGGCTCTGGTATCCCATCCAGTAATTCATCAGAAAAATCGTGAAAAAGGAGATGCCCATAATAATGGCTACCCAACAGTACGCCAGACTTCTGTCACCGCTCTGTACCGCTGTATAGATGGCCACCGACATGGTCTGTGTCCTGCCGGGAATATTGCCCGCCAGCATGATCGTGGCACCGAATTCTCCCAGGGCTCTGGCAAATGCCAGGATCGTAGCCGCCGCCACTCCCGGCCATGCCGCCGGCAGCAGAATCCGGAAGAAAATCTTCGCTTCCGACATTCCCAATGTCCGCGCTGCATAGATCAGGTTCACATCCACCTGCTCCAGTGCGCCTCTGGCCGTCCGGTACATAATGGGAAACGACACCACTACCGCCGCAATGACCGCACCCTGCCAGGTGAACAATACGCTGATTCCCATTTTCAACAATAAATTTCCCAGCAGACTGTTTTTACCGAACAATATCAGCAGGAAAAATCCCACAACCGTAGGCGGTAATACCATAGGCAGGGAAAAGATGCCGTCGATCAGGGCTTTTCCCGCCCGCAGGGAGACTACCAGTCTTGCGGCCAGCAGTCCCAGAAAAAAGGTAAATACTGTCGCCCAGACAGCAACCTTCAATGAAATCCATAACGGTGAAAAATCCATGGATGCTCCTATTCTGCCGCAGAAAATCCGTAGCTTTCGAACTTGCTCATGACTTCATCTGTTTGAAGATAGGCAAGGAACTCTGCTGCCGCATCCGCATGCTCGCTTGCTTTCACAATGCCCACGGGATAGATGACCTTTTTGCAGGAGCCTTCCGGAGCTTCGCTGACGATCTTGATATTTTCACCTACATAGGCATCCGTGGCATATACGACACCACAGTCCACAGTGCCGGTCTCTACCCAGGACAATACGGTTCGAACGTCCGAACCATAGTTGGCTTTTGCCTTTACTGTATCCAGGATACCAAGGCTTGTGAAGATTTCCTCGGAATACTGACCTACGGGAACGCTGCCCGGCTCGCCCAGTCCAATCATGGATACCTTATCCGTTGCCGCATCCTCAAAGGAAGTAATGTCCTTGTCGCTGCCTTCCGGAACGATCAGTACGACCTTATTCTCCAGCAGATTCACAATGGAATCCGAATCCATCAGTCCTTCCTCATCCAGGGCTGTCATCTGCTTCGTTGCCGCAGAGAAAAACAGATCTGCGGGCGCACCTTCCTCGATCTGGGTCTGTAATGCCCCCGACGCACCGTAGGAAAAACTTAAGGTCACATTGGGATGTGCTGCCTGATATTCTTCCTTGATCTCGTTACATACATCTGTCAGAGATGCAGCTGCCAAAATCGTAAGTTCCACATGAGAGGAGGATGCCTGTCCGCAGCCTGTAAGCAGCATTGCCGCTGCCAGAATCGTTGTCATTACTGTTGCTGTTTTCTTGTTCAACTTTCTCATATTTTATTTTGTCCGTTGAAAATGTCCGCTCTTGCCGCCCATTTTTTCTTCCAGATGAATCTCGCCCATCTCCATGCCGCGATCCATTGCCTTACACATGTCGTAGATCGTCAGAAGTGCTACGTTCACGCCGGTCAATGCTTCCATCTCCACGCCGGTCCTTCCGGACAGTTTGGCAGTACAAAAACACCGGATCGTGCTTGTCTCTTCTTCCATGGTAAAATCTATGGTCACTTTTGTCAGCATTAGCGGATGACACAGAGGAATCAGTTCCCAGGTCCGCTTCGTTGCCATGATACCGGCAATTCTGGCAGTCCCCAGGACATCACCTTTTTTCGCCGTGCCGTTTTTGATTGCATCGAATACTTCACGGTTCACGCGGATACAGCCGCTGGCAGTTGCCGTTCTCTCCGTGATATCCTTATCCGTCACATCTACCATGATGGCATTTCCCTGTGCATCAAAATGGGTAAAACCTGACATTTTCGTTTTCCTTTCTGTTAGCTAATACTACATATTGTCTATTCAGGACTCCATTCGCAAAACCGTATCTTCGATGCTTGCCTTTTGCTCATGTAGTTGCTTCGTCAAATAAATTCTCAAAAATCTGCTCATTCATGCAAGCATGATTCGCCACTTTTTTGAAAATTGCCTTGGCTCTGAATCGTTTTACTTCCCGAAACCACAATTAGGGAAGTGGCATACTTCGCAGTTCAGGCACAGTCCGCCTTCGCCGTAACTGTCCAGATCCGCTTTCGTCAGCCGCTCTCCGGCAAGGACTCTCGGCAATACCAGATCAAACACTGTCCGTCCGGCATACATGACGCATCCGGGAAGCCCCAGCACAGGAACTTCTCCCAGATAGGACAGCAGGAACATAGCTCCCGGCAATACCGGTGCCCCGTAGGATATGATTTCCGCGCCTGTGGCTTTGATAGCTCCCGGTGTCCTGTCGTCCGGATCCACACTCATACCGCCGGTGCATAATACCATATCCGCTCCCTTGCTGACAAAATCTTTAATTGCCGCTGTAATGTCCTCCTGGCAGTCATCCAGGATCACCTGACCGATCACTTCAGTGTCATACGCTGCCAGTTTTCCGCGGATTGCCGGTCCGAAAGCGTCCTGAATCCGTCCTTTGAATACTTCACTGCCGGTAGTGACGATTCCGACTTTTTTATGCGTCATCGGCAGAATCTTCAAAAGCGGTTCTTCTCCGGCCGCTTCCTTCGCCTTTTTCATCTTTTCCTCTTCGATCACAAGAGGAATGATGCGCGTAGCCGCCAGCTTGTCCCCCGCTTTTACCGGAAAATCACCGTGAATCGTGGCAATCATCATCTCACCCAGGCTGTTCACCGCACGCAGCTTTTCGGAATTGATTTTCAAAAGTCCGTCCGCTGCTGCCCGGATCTCGATCTTGCCCTCCTTAGGTTCGCTGGCTGTCATATTTTCATTGATACAGATGTCGCGCAGAATTGCCGCTGCCTCATCCTCGTGCAGGATACCCTCCTTTTTCTCCCACACATAGAGATGTTCCTTACCCACAGACAGCAATACAGGAATATCCTCTTTTGTAACGATATGTCCCTTGCGGAATACCGCATCTTTTACCACGCCCGGAATGATCTGGGTAATATCATGGCAGAGCACCTGCCCCACCGCATCTTCTGTTCTGATCAGTTTCATAGTATCTCCATTTCACAAATTATCTCCTTGCATTCTCGGCACAATGAATCGCATTTTTATCTTACGTTAAAATACTTCAAAATGCAGGCATAGACTCCTGCTGCGTCATTAATATCATACACAGGACAGCTTACCGCATCCTGCTTCACTACGTCCGTGGCAATGGCAATCAGGTACTTCGGATCACATACCGGACTGTCAGAGATTTCTCTGCGCACCACTTCCACTTTCGGATAGGCAGAAGCTTTCTGACCTTCCAGAATCAGCATGTCTACGCCACTGCATTGTTCGATCATCTGTTCCACCGATACCTCGCCGCTTCGATTGACAGAAGACTGTGTACCGGAATAAATGGCACTGATCTGTGCTCCGGCCTCAGTAAATCTCCGGGTATCCGTTCCATCATGATCCATGCTATATTCATGCCCGTCATGCTTGATCACGCCCACACTGTAGCCGTCTTTAATGAATTCATTGATAAGCTTAATGATCAGACCGGTCTTCCCGCTGTCCTTGATTCCGCTGACACAGAAGACAAGCGGCAGAGACAATCGCTCATATTCTTCTCTGGTGTTAATATTGCGCAGCTGCTTTTTATCAAAACAGCTGCTCTCCAGACGGATATATTTTGTCCGCACCTTGCGCAGGATCTGCAGCAGGCGATACTGTCCCTGTCTGATCAGTTCTTCGATCACCGGCAGCACTTTTTTAGAATAAACAGCGCACAGAGGATGCACATGATCCTCGTCTACCATACAATAGCAGTCATAATCCGAGGAAATGAATTCTGCCATATACCGCACCAGATCTCCCGTGATAAACGGCATATCTCCGGCACAGACAAACACATAATCGCAGGAAGTATGCAGCAGGACCTGGCGGATGCCTTCGATGGGACCGATCTCACGGTGCTCATCACAGACCACGGGACGTCCCAGATACTCATATTCACCGGGCGCAGCAGCAGAAATACAGGTCTCCTCATCGAAGCCCTGCAATTCCTCACAGATTCTGTCTAAGAATCTGCGGTTCTGATATTCCATTAAGACCTTGTTCTGCCCCATCCGGCTGCTCTTGCCGCCGGCCAGCACCGCAGTGCCAAGGGTGAAATTTCTCACTGTCTCCTGCATCGTGTTACTTAATCTCCTGACTGCTATACCGCCTGTTATCTTGTTTTCTAACCCCGGGCGGTAAAAATTTGTTTCTTTTCTATTACTTTGTCCGTATCCTACCGCTTAGTTTCCTGTCTCTTTTATCCAGGCGGTATTTTGTCAACGCAATTCCTATTTTTGATTTTTATTTTACCGCCTACTTCTTGTTATCCGGCTTCAAAGCGGTAATATTAAAAGTTTTTTACTATAACTGCCTCTATAATTACCGCTTGCTCTTTAAAATGTCTGCAGTAAGCGGTAATCTATTTATTTAAAATATCTGATTCGTACTTTCTCTCCCGTGTGCACCTCTCTCCCCGGTTCCAGATCAATAAAACAATTGCAGTCTCTCATATTCGAGAGTACAGAAGAAGCATGTACCGCTGTGGGTAATGTCACTCTGCCGTCTTCCGCATAAGCCCGGATAAAACGCCGCAGCTTATTGACCTTCGTGTAAGGGCTGTCCAGCACCGCAGTTTCCGTCCGCACACGGTAAGCTGTATCATTGGAAAACCTTGCTGCGATCTCCCAGAAATAATATTCAAAATTCGCATAAGCCGCATACGGATTCCCCGACAGGCTTAAAATCAGCTTTCCGTCTAGCACGCTTCCGATAGTCGGTGTCCCAGGCTGGATATTTGCTCGGGTAAACAGTTTTTTTGCACCGATTTCTTCCAAAACGGCAGGCAACAGATCCTTTTTCCCCACGGACACACCTCCTGTGGTAATCACAAGATCCGACTCTGCCAATGCCGCTTGCAGACTTGCCTTCAAAGCTTCTTTTTCATCCGCACAGATTTCCACGCCTGACACACAGATTCCCTGACTTTGCATGGATGCCTGCAGCATATAGGCAATGCTGTTATATATCTTACCGGGCGCAAGCTCCTTTCCCGGTGCCGTAAGTTCCGATCCCGTGGACAAGATACTGCATCTCATTTTCTCATAGACCGTTGCCCGGCAGATTCCCAGACTGGCCAGTAATCCGATATGCAATGCCGTCAGACGAGTGCCTTTTGTAAGGATACGATCTCCCTTGCGGATGTCCTCGCCCACACTGCAATAATTCATGCCGGCTTTGACACCGTGATAAATCTGCACCTGCTCCTCGCCGTAATCCGTATCTTCCTGTCTGACCACGGCATCATATCCTTCCGGCACATAAGATCCGGTCATTACTCTTACCGCACAGCCTTTTTCACAGGGAAGCTTTAAATAATCTCCGGCAAACAGTTCTCCTACGACCCGAAGGCTCACAGGACGATCACTGTCTGCCCCCAAAGTATCCTCAGCCCGTACCGCATAACCGTCCATGGCAGATTTCGGATAGGGCGGAATCATCATATCTGCCACAATATCTTCACTGATGACTCTGCCTGCAGCTTCCGTAATTGCCACATATTCTGTTCTCTCGGCCGGCTGTATCTCCGACAGCATTGCTTCCAGACATTCTTCTAATTCCTGCATGTTATCCAATCCTTTTCTACAATACTATGATCCGGATACTATTACTATTTTTCGCATACTCTGCCATCATGGTAGATTTCCATGCGATCCGGCCATGCTCTGCAGATCAGCGTAAGATTATATTTTTCTGCCAGCTGCACCGCCTGATCCGTCGGCACCGCTTTGGATGCCAGTACCGGAATCCCCGCAGCAATCACTTTTTGTACCATATCCGTAGGTACTCGTCCTGTGGTAAATAAAATACATTTTTCCAAATCAAGCTTCTCGCGCAGCGCATATCCAATACATTTGTCCAGTGCATTGTGCCTGCCGATATCTTCCATATGACAGAGACATTTTCCCTCTATCCCCAAATAACAGCTATGGGTTCCGCCGGTCTGCCTGTGCAGTCCGGAATCTTTTGCAAATTCTTCGGCCAATGCAAAAATCCATTCTTCCTGCCATACTGCCTGCGACAGTCTCGTCAGCTCTTTCCTGCCGTTTCGCTCCAGAAAAGTCTGATTCCCCATGCAACAGGTGGCTTCTCTGCCGGAAGCCGTCCGGCTGTCCCCGGAATCCAAATCTTCCTGTAAAAATACTCTGGCACTTCTGCCGCTCTCACAGATTGTAATGCTCTCCACATCACAGGCTCCACGGATCCATCCTTCCGTAAAAAGCCGACCAAGTATAAGTTCCACCAAATAATCTGCCGTGCAGGTCAGCCGGAACGTCAGCTGTTCGTTCACATATACATCCAGAAAATGCTCGCAGATAATATCCCGTTTGGCTGTAATCTTCTCCGACTCCGGAATCTCTGCTGTAGCTTCACTGTTTCCCGTAAGTCCTGAAGTCACTGCAATATAGGGCTGTGAAATTGCTTTATTCATTTGTTCCATACGGTCGTTGATCTGCACTTAAGCTTGTCTCCCAATAGTTATCCGGTTTGATTTTAAAATAACGTTTGTGTTACTGTCCGGCTAAATAGTAACATTCTTGTGTAAGCACTTACATTTTACACCAACAAATATATATCTGCAAGCGAAAAAGACACATGTAACTCTCTTACACACTCCATCGCAAACTATAAATCCGACTTCCGTCTATTTCCTCTACAAAATGACCAATTTTACACCTGCTAATTTTGTTATATATTTTTTAAAAATAAAGTATTCTTTTGGTAAATTATAAGTTATAATAAAAATGGAGTGCTACCAAAACGGTACGCGGTTCACCTTTCGCCAAAGTGATGACATTTTGAGAACTTCCAGTATTATCGGAGGTGATACAGATGGGAAATCTATTGAAAGGTACATAGAGATGTTAGAAACAACTGTCGGCATCGTCGGTATTATTGTTACGATTATCAGTATCATCGTAACAATGATCAGTATCGTACAGACTGCCCGGAAACATAAACATCAAAAAAGCAACCGCCCGACCAAGGAATAGGTTGCTTTTTTGATAGGTAACTGAAAACCAAGGTGAACCGTTGCTGTACGGTAACACTCTTTTCTTTTCATTATCTTATCACGCTCTGTCTTGTTAGTCAATAAATTTTCTATTGCAGAAAACGCTTCCGGCCTAACGACCGAAAGCGTTCTTTTACAATAGGTTAATTACTCAATTACATGAATCCATCCCTTAGGAGCTTCGATTCTGCCCATCTGGATACCGGTCAGAGTCTCGTACAGCTTCTTAGTGGTAGGTCCCATCTCGTTCATGCCGCTGGGCAGGCAGATCTCCTTGCCATGGTCAACGATCTTGCCTACAGGAGAGATTACTGCTGCGGTACCGCACAGACCAGCCTCTGCGAAGTCTTTTACTTCGTCCAGATATACTTCTCTCTCTTCTACTTCCAGTCCCAGATATTCCTTGGCAACATATACCAGAGAACGACGGGTGATGGAAGGAAGGATACTGTCGGACTTCGGAGTTACGACCTTGTTGTCCTTGGTAACGAACAGGAAGTTTGCTCCACCGGTCTCTTCTACCTTGGTACGGGTAGCAGCATCCAGATACATATTCTCATCGTAACCTTCCTTATGAGCGGATACGATTGCATGTAAGCTCATAGCGTAGTTCAGACCAGCCTTGATATGACCGGTTCCGTGAGGTGCCGCACGGTCGAAGTCGGTGACACGGATGGTAATAGGCTTTGCGCCGCCCTTGAAGTAAGGTCCTACAGGAGTGCACAGGATACGGAACTGATACTCATCAGCAGGCTTTACACCGATGACAGGATTGCTGCCGAACATATAAGGACGAATATACAGAGTTGCACCGCTGCCGTAAGGAGGTACGAATGCATCGTTTGCCTTAACAGTCTGGGTAACAGCTTCTACGAAACGCTCCTTGGGGAAAATAGGCATTTCCAGTCTTGCTGCAGAAGACTCCAGACGCTCACCGTTCAGATCCGGACGGAAAATTACGATATGACCATCTTCTGTGGTATAAGCTTTCAGACCTTCAAATACAGTCTGTGCATACTGAAGTACGCATGCGCACTCATTCAGTACAATGTTAGGATCCTGGGTCAGCTGACCGTCATCCCATTTGCCGTCTTTAAAATAAGACACATATCTGTAATCTGTAGGGATATAACCGAAACCGATATTACCCCAGTCAATGTTTTTCTTTTCCATTTTGGTATTCCTTCTTTCCTCGGTTTACAACTCTGCCTATTGATTTCTCTTAACAGAATTCTTTGATTTTCATTATTATACCATTTTTAACAAAAGTCAATATACACATTTATGCTTTCTTGTAACGCTTTCAGCGAAAATGTAGTTTATTTCTTTTTTTCATACGATACACAGATTAAATCCGCTACAATTTATTGTGCTCTGACAGTCCTCAACATGACATCAGTCATTGCTGTCTGTATATTCAGGCTTTCTTTCTCTCGTACTTTAAGAACTGATAGGTGATATCAAAGTAGACCTGTTCGTCACTGTCTGCTGTGATCTCCCACTCGGGATCACTGTCCAGATCCGGAAAATAGGCATCTGCCTCATAGCTGTGGTCGATTTTGGTCACATGTGCCACATTACAATAGGGCAGCATCTGGCGGTAAATGCTCTCTCCGCCGATGATATAGATATTCTCCTCGTCATATTTCTTCAGTTCTTCCAGCAATTCTTCAATAGAGTGTACCACAATCGCATCCTTGACCTGATAATTCGGATCTTTGGACAAAATAATGTTGGTGCGGTTCTTTAAAGGCATGCCCTGCGGGAAAGTCTCCAAAGTCTTGCGTCCCAGTACCACTACCTTACCGGTCGTCTCCTCACGGAAATGCTTGTGATCGTTGGGGATCCGGATCAGCAGTTCGTTCTTGCTGCCGATAGCCCAGTTATTGTCTACTGCTACAATTAAATTCATGGTGTACCTCGTTTCTGTATGATTCTGTAATCGGTTTTCCCGTGCTTTGCACTCCCGAAACCGTACTGATATTCGTATTCCGGGCTATCGCCCTACTTACTCATATCAGTTTGATTCTCTCATCCTCAGAAAGCTCTGACTGCAAGCAGCCTCGCTTTCTGAGGATGGAGACTCTTATTATGTTATATGGCTATGGGAATATCCCTGATCTGCTCCCCTGTCTGGTAGCCTTCGAGCTTCACATCATCCGGTGTGAACTGATAGAAATCCTTGATCTCCGGATTCAGCCAGAACTTCGGTGCCGGAAAAGGCTCTCTGCTGATCAGTTCTTTAATGGCATCCACATGCCGGTCATAAATATGTGCATCTGCAATCACATGCACCAGTTCTCCTACATTCATATCACATACCTGTGCCAGCATATGAACCAATACCGCATACTGGACAACATTCCAGTTATTTGCCGCCAAAACATCCTGGGAACGCTGATTCAGAATCGCATTCAGGGTCAATCTGTCCTCCCCCTTTTTCTGGGTCACATTAAAAGTCATGCTGTAGGCACAGGGATACAGATTCATCTCGTGCAGATCCTGATGCACATAAATATTGGTCATGATACGGCGGCTGAAAGGATTATTCTTCAGATCATAGATCACTCGATCCACCTGGTCCATCATACCCTCTTTGTACTGATGTTTCACCCGCATCTGATATCCGTAAGCCTTGCCGATGGAACCATCCGCATCTGCCCACTCATCCCAGACATGACTGTTCAGGTCATGAATATTGTTGGACTTGCGCTGCCAGATCCACAGCATCTCATCTGTGGCGGATTTCAGTGCTGTCCGGCGCAGGGTCAGAATCGGGAACTCCTTCGACAGGTCATACCGGTTCACCACGCCAAATTTTTTAATCGTATAGGCAGGGGTGCCATCCGGCCAGTGCGGACGTACCTTTTCTCCCTCCGTACTGGTACCGTTCGTTAAAATGTCATTACACATATCGATAAAAATATGATCCGCTAAACTCATGTTGTCTCCTTTTTATTCTTTCTCTCTTAAATATAACCGGTTTCTCCGCGCTTTGCACTCCCGAAACCGTACAACCCTTCGTAATCCGGGCTATCGCCCTACCTATATTTCCCACTTGTCGCACAGCGAATTGATCTGATCTGCGAACTTCGCCATATCCTTGTTGGTCATGACGCCTTCGCTCTTCGTAACCAGTGCCAGCAGACGTCTTGCGGAAGCCAGCAGTCTCTCGAAGACACCGGTCGCAGGTTTCGTCTTTTTCTTGACGGCAACAGGCTCTGCCTCGTAGGCAAACTTATTGTTTGCCAGGTCAAATTCCGTACCGCTGTAAGGTGCATACGCTCTCTGTCCGTATTCGATCTTCAGGCACTCGGTAAACGCGGTACATACGCTGTCCTCACCATGTACCACGAATACTTTCTTCGGCTTTTCTTCAAATGCCTGGATCCAGTCGATCAGGCCTTCCTTATCCGCATGTCCGCTTAATCCCGTAAGCTTCCGGATCTCCGCCCTTACCGAAACAGTTTCCCCGAACAGCTTCACCTCGTCAGCGCCCTCTACCAGAGCACGCCCTAAGGTTCCCACCGACTGATACCCTACGAACAAACTCGTACATTCCGGTCTCCACAGGTTGTGTTTCAAATGATGGCGGATACGTCCGGCATCGCACATTCCCGATGCGGAGATGATGACCTTCGGCGTATCATCAAAGTTGATCGCTTTGGATTCTTCACTGGTAATGGAGAGCTTTAATCCGGAAAATGCGATTGGGTTGATGCCCTCTTTCACGAATTCCATTGCTTCGTCATCAAAGCATTCAAACCGATTATTTTGGAACACTCCGGTCGCTTCCACTGCCATGGGACTGTCCACATATACCGGGAAATCCTCATGTCCTTTTACCAGACGTCCCACTTTAATCTTACGCAGGAAATACAGGATCTCCTGGGTACGTCCTACCGCAAAGGAAGGAATCACCACGTTACCGCCACGGTCTAACGTCTCCTGCAATACTTTCGTCAGTTCCGCCACATAATCCAGCTTATCCTTCGGATGCAGCCTGTCGCCGTAGGTGGATTCCATCACGACGTAGTCCGCTTCCTTTGTCGGTGTCGGATCTTTTAAAAGCGGCTGGTGCTTGTTGCCGATATCACCGGAAAATACGATTTTCTTCGTATTGCCGTCTTCTGTCAGCCAGACTTCGATACTTGCGGATCCCAACAGGTGTCCGATATCCGTAAATCTTATTTTTACCCCTTCGCACACCTCGATCACGGTATTGTAATGGCAGGGAACGATTCTGCGGATCACACCGTCCGCATCTTCCATCGTATACAGCGGTTCCACGATTGTGCTATTTGCCGACCGCTTTGCCTTGCGGTTCTTCCACTCCGCTTCGGTTGTCTGAATATGTGCACAGTCACGCAGCATGATGCTGCACAGATCCGCTGTGGCATCCGTCGTATATATCTGACCTCTAAAGCCTCTGGCATACAGAAGCGGCAGAAGTCCCGAATGATCCACATGCGCATGGGTCAGAAATACATAATCGATCATGGATTCCGCTACCGGCAAAGGCGCATTTTCAAAGACATTGATTCCCTGCTCCATACCGTAATCCACCAGGATATGTTTGCCTGCAACTTCCAGATAATGGCAGCTTCCGGTCACTTCATGGTCTGCCCCCACAAACACAAGTTTCATAAGCTCTACCTCCGTTTTGCAATCCTCATTTTAACGCATTTGCAGTTTCATAGAACTGATAATAGATTCCTTTTTTCTCCATCAACTGATCGTGGTTGCCTTCCTCCACGATACCGTCGTCTGTCAACACCAGAATCCGGTCCGAATTGCGGATACTTGATAATCTGTGCGCTATGGTCAGCGTCGTCCTTCCCTCCGATAACTCTCCCAGTGATTTTGCCACGGCAAATTCGCTCTCATTATCCAGTGCGGAAGTCGCCTCGTCCAGAATGACGATCGGCGGATTCTTCAAAAATACTCTGGCAATACTGATGCGCTGTTTCTGCCCACCGGACAGCTTTACACCGCGCTCTCCCACATAAGTATCGTAACCGTCCTTCAAAGCCATGATAAAATCATGTGCCCCTGCACGCTTGGCTGCCTCGATTACTTCTTCTCTGTCTGCACCGGGACGACCGTAAGCAATATTTTCATAAATCGTGCCGGAGAACAGATACACATCCTGTTGTACGATACCGATATTTCCACGCAGACTTTTCAGCGTAAAATGTTTCACGTCCTGCCCGTCCAGCAGAATCTTTCCCTCAGAAACATCATAAAATCTCGGAATCAGATTGCACAGCGTCGTCTTACCGCCGCCGGAAGGGCCGACGATTGCCACCTTTTCTCCCGCATGAATCTTCAGATTCAGGTTGGCAAACACCCGGTTATGATCATCCGGATATTCGAAGCTTACATCTTCGAAAGAGATTTCTCCCTTCGGATTTTTCAGCTCTATCGCATCCGGCTCGTCAAAGATCTCAATGTCCGCATCCACGATCTGCAAAAATCTCTCGATACCGGTCATGCCTCTCTGGAACTGCTCTGCGAATTCGATAATGCGACGGATCGTTGCGATCAGCGTCGACACATACAGCATATATGCCACCAGGTCCCCGGCCGCTATCTTTCCCTTTACCATAAAAATACCGCCGGCCACCAGTACGACCAGGTACATCAGCCCGTCGAACAGCTTTACCGTAGTATTGAACGCCGCCATATAACGATAGGTCAGCTTTTTGATGTCCAGGAAAGTGCCGTTGTCCTTCTCGAACTTCACATTTTCCACTTCTTCGTTGGTAAACGCCTTGACTACTTTATGTCCCAGCAGGCTGTCCTCGATACGGGCATTCAGTTCGCCGATCTGGTTACGTTGCTTGCGGAAAGCACTTCTCATCCGGAAATTCAGGATCATGCACACACCGCACATCAGCGGCACACATAGGAAAATCATCAGCGTCAGCGGCAGATTGATATTCGCCAGAATAATAAATGAAATGATCGTCTTGATCCCGGCAATAAAAAATTCCTCCGGGCAGTGATGTGCAAATTCCGTCACATCAAACAGGTCGTTGGTAATACGCCCCATGATCTGTCCGACTTTTGTATTATTATAATAAGTGTTGGACAGTTTCTGCAGGTGATTATATGCATCTCTCCGCATATCCGTCTCGATCTTCGCTCCCATGACGTGTCCCATGTCTGCCATGTAGTAGCTTGCGACCGCGTCCACGATCCTGAGTGCAAAATAGAGTACACCCAGTGATAATATCGTCTTCACGGATAAAGACGCCAGATCCCTGAGTCCTTCGTTCGTAATATACCGCATGATCAACGGCAGCACGAGTTCGCAGACCGTGGTCAATGCCGCGCAGAACAGATCCATGCATAATGTAAATCTGTATTTCTTAAAATAAGGAGCAAACCTGTGAAAAAGTTCACGGGTCGTATATTGTCTGTTATCCATTTTCTGTGATTCCTTCTACAAATATTTTCCCTCACACTGATAAAAGCGGAAGGTTCCCTTTTGTACCTTCTTCTGTTCATACAACGTATTGTCTGCGGCAGACAAAAAGTCCCATACCTTGTTCGGTTCTTTCGGAACGGCGCAGACACCGCCCACGGATACGGTAAGCCATGGCTTCACACCGGAATCCTCATTAGGAATCCTGCATTCCAGCACCCCGGCACACAACAGCTCTGCATGTTTCCTTGCGTATTCCGGGTCCCGTCCCGCCATGACCACGAGAAACTCATCTCCACCATACCGGGCTACATAATCCCCGGCAAAATGCTTTTTCAATACCTCTGCCACCGCACAGATACCCTCGTCCCCTTTTCCATGTCCATAACGATCATTCAGCTGCTTGAAATAATCAATATCTAAAAATAAAATGCCCAGTTCCTTTTCATTCAGAAGACAATCCTCAAACACATCCTCCAGATAACGGTTCAGGCTGCGTTTGTTATAGAGCCCTGTCAGTTCGTCATGGTCTGCCTGATAGAGCAGGCGGGTTCTCTTTCGCTCCTGCTCCTTCTGCTCCTCTTCCGCTGTCTGTAATCGCTTTCTGAGCTCCATCATATACATGACCTGACTGTTCTCCGTCAGTTCCCAGCTGTCCTTTAACCGGAAAAAGGTGTCCGCACTCTGCTGGAACTCCTCCGGGGTCATCTCAGCACTGCAATAACGCATCCGCAGAGATAGCAGCTGCAGTAACAGACTCTTGTTCTGTTCAATTGCCACCTTTGGCTCCAGGCAGTTCAATACTTCTTCTATCTGCTCCGGCTTACCGGCTTTCTCCACATATTGCAGCAGATTTTGAATGCTGTCGTATTCCGAGGAGACCTGCTGCATATCTTCCAATGCCTGCACTGCTGCACTTACGTATTCTTCTGCCTTTTCACGCTCACCGCGTCTCTCTGCCAGATGAGCCAGAAACACATTTACTGCCAGTCTCGTCTCCTCAATGATCTCCTCGCTCTGTCCGGTCTTTTCCAGCTTGTGCAGCACCTTCTCCGCATCGTTATCCATATGCAGATGCAGAAGGCAGCACCCATACTCGGCCAACATTTTCCGGAAGTTGATCCTGCTGTAAGTACTGTGATCATCCGCCAGTTCGAATTCCCGGATACATTCCGCGTGGCACTGCACCGCTCTCTCATATGCTCCAATCTGATAATATGCATCGGACATATTACTCAGCACAATGCTATGTACCATCTTATCGTTGTATTTTTCTGTATAGTCCAGAGCCTTATCATATTGTTCCATTGCCAGAGACAGGTTGTTCTGCATATGTGCCACAATGCCTATCATATTGTAGGCTCGTGCCACATGATGCTCCTGATCCGTTCCCAACAGGCATCTGACGCTTTCATCCAGGTAATGCAGGCATTGCTCCTGATTTCCCGTCGTCAATTGATAAAAAGCAGCAAAATAACAGATCCAGCCGTGAATCCCCTTATCATCCTGTTCCGTCACAAAAGAAAGAGCCCGCTCAAGAGTCTCCCATGTAAATGGAATTCCGTCTGCCATCTGTTTATCCAGACGTTCTGCTGTCTCTAACATTTGCTGTCGTTCAACGCTCATATTCCTACCGTCCTAATATTCTATCCATGATCCACAGATTTCTTTGCTGCTGTACAGCTCTTACATCCTTTGGAATCATTGTATTATTTTATGGCACAGTTCGCAAGTTTTTTCAGTAAGTTATTTTCCGGAATAAAGTGTTTCGCAATGTCGGAAAAAATGGTAGAATAGATTTTGTGTTTCGGAGGTTATTATGGAAAATACATTAACTAACAAAGAGTTTCAGAATCTGCATTTTGACAGCATCCAGGCTTTACGCGGTCTGGCTGCTCTTTTTGTGATATTTCAGCATGTACGCTTTTTGAACTTTGGTTCCTTTGGCGTAGACATTTTCTTCTGTATCAGTGGCTTTATGATCATGTTTTCTACGCAGAAAAGCACACAATTTTTCTTTCGGAAACGGCTGATACGCATTCTTCCCCTTTACTACCTCATGACGATCGCAACTTATCTGATGCTGATACTGTTTCCTTCCATGTTTGAGCAGACCACTCATCAGCCTTCCTATCTGATCAAAAGTCTGCTGTTTATCCCCTTCGATATCGGCGGCGGTGTCATCCAGCCTCTGATGCGTATCGGCTGGACTGTGAACTGTGAAATGTTTTTCTATCTGCTTTTTTTTATTTCCTATCACATCAGCATGCGCTATCGCGGTCTGATCTGTAGTGGACTTTTGCTTGTTTTAGTCGGTATCGTACAGATTTTTGCCCCGTCCGTACAAGCCCCGCAGACGCCTTTTGGCACTGCAATTTCTCCGGTTCTTGCCTTCTACGGAGATCCTTATATGCTGGAGTTTATTTTCGGGATTGCGGCATATTACCTGGTACGCTTTTTATACAACAGGCACCTGGCTCATGAGATTCCTCATGCCGTCAGTGTATTCTCTGCCGTTGCGATCCCTGTAATTTTCTGTCTGTTGGCTTTTTTTACCCCCCGGATCAACGTGATCGGATTCCGCAGACTTCCTCTGTGGGGACTGCCTGCATTTGTGCTGTTGATTCTGGCTTTTTTAGCGGGACTTCATATAACGATCCCTCATTTCGCTGTATGGACCGGCAACATCAGTTATTCTCTGTATCTGGTTCATTATTATCCGGTCATGCTCTTAGACCGTGTGTTATTTGATTTTTCTACCATTTCCGTCAAGTCCGTTACCGGCCTGATCATAAGCATTGCGCTCAGCCTGGCACTGGCTTATATTTCATGGCTCCTGGTGGAAAAGAAACTGACGGGTCTGCTGCGTAAAGAATTCCTGCGCTGAGTCATCTTATGTTTTTTGAATTGTATATGCAATTTATCAAAAAGATGCACACTTTTTTTATTGACAATTCAGGAACCCTATAGTATATTATATCTTGTCTGTAAGACATGCGCGAGTGGCTCAGCGGTGGAGCACCTCCTTGCCAAGGAGGGGGTCGCGGGTTCGATCCCCGTCTCGCGCTCTTTTTATTTGTAGCGGAAGCCTTGATTTTACAGGGTTTCCGCTCTTTTTGTGTCTGCATGAAGT
>JBNMHS010000013.1:0-48592 GCA_050872885.1 Acetatifactor sp. | reverse complement strand
TTCCTTCCCGCATCAAACGGTCATTCGTTTGAAACATCGCCTGTTGCGGTAATTGTTCTGCAATTTTTATATATTGTTCCAATCTGTTATCTTCCGTTTCCCCGGAATATCCTCCACAGATTGCCCCTTCCTGTAAAAACAAATCCCGTGAAATCATAGGATCCTCTTCACATTCCCGAACAGCCTGCAATGCTTCCTCGAAAGTAAAATTTTCTTTGTTACTGCACCATTTTTCTTTTGTTATCAATGTATATAACACAAAATTCGTTGGCAACATATACAAGCCGCCATCCGCTGTCAAAACCTGATACGCGGAATCAACGATATCCTCTTCCCCAATCACATCACTTTTCTCCAGATAGGGAATAAGATTCTCTATTGCGTCCTTTTCTCTAAGCACTTCCACGTCCATTTCATCTGTCGAAAAACTAATGATATCAGGTCCTTTTCCTGTCAAAATATCATCATACAAACGACTAATTCCGTCGCTTATATTTTCTTCGTAATAATCATGTATTGTGATTGTTATTCCGTTATTTTTACTATTAAAATCAGCTACTGCTTCCTGTAATGTCGACGCTCTCCCGATATCTCCGAGTATGATCTCCGTTTTAGGTTCTTCCTGCATATCTGTAGCAGTCTCTTTCTCCCACACAGATGTTTCCGTCCCGGTGTCTATTTCTCCGCATCCCATTAACAACAAAGATGATACTGTACCTACCAGCAATGCCGCTATTGCTTTAAAAGTTTTCATTCGTAATCCCCTCGCACAGATTTTTTCAAAAGCCTTTTACATAATCGGTATTTTTATCACTATTTCAGTTAAAATCAATAATCTTTACATTACTATTTGAGGTTAGCATTGCAATGCTATTATAGCTGCAGGAAATAGCTGCGATATCTTCCTTCTGCTTTGCAAGGTATTCTGATACCTGATATTCTAAGACACTATCAACGGAATGAAATTCCACATTTCCATCTTCACACAAGACAATTCCATAAGTAAATCCCATTGCCGCCGATTTTGCATTTTCAGCATGAAATGAAAAGCCCAAATCCACATCTGACCATATCGTTGTCGTTCCGTCTTGACTTATTCCAATACATCTGTCAGCAGATGTACAAGCTGCTATCCCGAGATATTTACCTTCTGATACCTGCTTTAAAGATACATGTTCCGGGTTATCCGTATAGATAACCTTATATACATTTCCTTCCTCTGATAAAATAAAATCTCCCGAAATATCTGCCACCACCATGGAATCAGAAATAGGAAACGCTGTTCCATTCGCAAACAAACTTGTATATCCATTTTCAGAATATACTACACAGTGTCCACCACTTCCCAAAGGATCTCCACTCAACAACAAAATTTTTTCATCTTCTGTCAGTTTACGCAGTTCCTCAGCATTATAATGAGCAGCTGCTGTAGTAAGCGGATATCCTTCATAGTCATCTGTTTCTTCCGGTATCATGATAATATGTCCTTCACAATCTAATGCGCAAAAAGCGTCTCCATTGTAAACCGTTACAATATCATGATCCGTTTCCACTTCATTCCAGCCCTCAACGTATATATACGCTTTCCCGTCGGATACAATACAAGGATTTAGATTTACAAGAGCTATTTTACAGTTTTCTGAATCAAAATCACTTTCTATTTCTTTGACCGAAAATAGTAATGCGGTTTCTTCGGAAGTATTCTGTTCTGTATCATTCTGTTCCGGTTCGTTCTGCCCACAACTCACCATGCTTAACATAATTACTAATAATGCCAACAACCTCGTCTTTGCTCTGTACATACTTTTCCTGAATTCTCCTCCCACAAGCATTTACACAAGCGATATTTTAAATTTGTAACTCTTTTTATGTTACAAATTTAAAATACCATATTTTTGTCGCAATTTCATTAACTGATGCTAATTATTTTGATATTTTCAACTTAAAATATCCCAATCACATAATCATAACTATAGGTATGCACATACAACCGACCATCCTTCTCTGCCATGAGGTCCGGCATCTTTTTCAGTGGCAGGCGGTCAATCACCTCTCCGGTATTTTTATCCAGCTGATAGAGATAATCGTCCTCTGCGGTAAAGCCATAGCCGCAGAAGATCACGTCCCCCTTCACGAGAAAATTCATGCTGTTATAAGTCTGGTCTGCACTTCGCCACAGCAGTTTCTCATTTTCCAGATCATAGGCAAACATAAAACAGCTGTCCGGCTGCGCATAGCCGTTCGTTACCGAAGCCCCGTAAAAAATTCCATCCTCAAGGCAGGCATTATTGCCGTTGACGTACCATTTGTCTGTCGGATATTCCAGTACATACAAGCAGTTCTCGCCATCAAAAATGCTGAGTTTTCCATTCTCCCACTGATAGGTATAATTTTCATCATAGAAGCAGTCCCAATTTTCTCCGATCATAGGAAGGGAAACGTCTTCCGATGCATTGTACCATTCGTCTGCAAAAGTAATATTGTTATACGTCTCGGAAAGGATTTCCAGGGAATAAGGCTGTGCTGCAGTTCCTTTCGGATGAAATTCCGATACTCCGGTGAAATCTATCGCAATTTCTTTCGGTGCTGTGGGTGTTTCCATGGGTTCGGACTCGGCGAGAGCTCCGGAAGTCTCTGCCTCACCTATTTCAGTGTCTATATTGGAAGTATTTGCGGTTTGGCTCTCTGCTTCGCTGTTCTGTGGTGCATTGGTCTCCCGGGCGCCGCATCCCGTCAACAGGCAGGCGGATAGCGCGAATGTTGCTAATCTGTATTGCTTTTTCATGATAATCTCCCTTACTGCTTAAAATTTTCACATATTCATAGCTTCTTCATTGATCATCTGTTCCTCTTCTATAACAGTAACAATACCTTCATATACGGTAAAGTAATATCGAATCTGCTCCTGTATGTCCTCATACTGCCAACGTTCCCAGGAAGAGTCCTCAACAGACTTCACCAGTGCCAATGTACCATCGGCATCCGCGATGTTTTGCTGTAATTCCTCCAACGTTGTCTTATCGACAAGGAATCTCCCATCCCGGCTGCTGCCGGCCTGAATCTGTATCCTGTCTAATCCACCGTTCTCGTCAAAATAACAATAGTATTTGCTGTTCTCTATATAGAGACTCGCATCCTCACTGGCGACATCACATTGCAATCCGGCATCGGTACACAATGTCCGTACTTCGTCTCTTCGCATTCCCCATTGCATCCTTGACAAGACCTCTCGATTATACTCCAGGGAATAGACCACTGCCTTCACCGGCACAAAGGAAAAGGAGCAGCGGTGCGATCCTGCCTCTTCCAGATCCCCCTCCAACACTGTGGTCACAGAATCCTTGCCAAGTTTGTCTCCCGCTCCCAACAACGTACCATCTTCCAATAAAGCAAAATTATTATATCCATATCGAATAGCAGAAATATCTGCATCAAAAGTGCGGGCATCATCGTTGTGCCGGATTCCGCCCAGCCATACCATGCTGACCTTATCCAGTACCTTTTGAGGGTCTCTGACAAAATCATAAACGTTCTCACTCTTAGCAATGCCGCACTGTCCAAAGATATTTAATCCCCAAAGATATAATTCTCCGTCTTCCGTGATTGCCGCTCCATTCCAGGCATTGATGTCCACATAGATACAATGATCCAGAACTTTATGTGGTTCCAGATACATCATTTTTACCAGATTCAACGGATTCTCTGTTACTGACCAGTATTCATCATATCCACCACCGGTCGTGCTGCTTGTCGTTCGAAACTGTCCCCACCAATATACGGTTCCGTCTTCCTTGAGTACGATAATGGCTTCCCTGCCGGCTCTGGCGTATCTGACATTTTTCATTAACAGTGTCGGTGTACATACCCTGTCGTTATCCATGTCGCTGTATACCTGCTTCGCAGTGTCTTTTCCCAACAAAAGTCCTGCCATATTTAATCCCAGTCCGTAGAGGTTTCCATCCTCCGTCAGATAAATGCAGAAATTATTATTCCAATCGGCATCTACGGAGACCACATGATCTGCAATCCTCACATCATCAAACTGCCCCTTGTCAAAATCCGTCTCATAACTGCCTGTTCCCAACTGACCATTCTCATTATAACCGCTCCCCCAAAGAATACCATCATTATCAATATAATAACGATTATAGGCAGTAACCCGCTCAGTGATATAATAGTTTTCAATACGAAAAGGACTGGGGGGTTGCAGTTCCTCTGCCTGCTGTATGTAAATTGTTGGCAGATCCTGTTCCTGTACCTGTTCTGTTTCTTCCGTTGTCGCCTTTTCTGAGAAGTCTTCCTCTGTTTTCTGAGAAGAAACCACACTTTTCTGTGTGAGCAGTACCAGCGCTGCAATGATACACAGTTCCACTGCCAGCGCTGCAAGCTTCCCCGCGGTCTTACGGCATTTTAAAATATGCCGGATCCTGCCCCGGATGTCACCTTCATCAAAACGCACCGGCGCTGCAAATATCCTGCGTGCGGTCGTATCGGTTGCCATGGATAGCAGTACGGCGGCATATTCCTGCCGGTTCTCCGGCTCCAGATGTTCCGTCACTGCTTCGTCACAGGCTTTTTCCATATCACAGCACAGCAGATAATATGCCAGCCAGACCACCGGATTCATCCAATGCACAATGCTGATCAGATAGGCCAGTATTTTCCACAGATAGTCCCGGCGGCGCAGATGAATCCGCTCATGCTGCAATACACAGTCATAAAATTCCGGCTTCATCTCCACTGGCAGATAGATCTGCGGCCGCAGAATCCCGAATACCATCGGCGTGCGGATGCCCTCCACGTAACGGACTCCCTCCTCCCCGGGAAGGCATTCTGCCAGACGGCGCTTCATTCTTACATAAGAAAAGATAAAATATGCGAGAAAACAGGGGATTCCTGCCAGCCACAGGTATCTGACTGCAAATATCACCCGTGTAAAGGCGGTCGATAGGAAAGGCATGACTGCTGTGCCGTTGGACTGTGCAGCCGTCACAGGGAGCTCGTTCGATCCAGCTTCGAAATCCGTACCCTGCACGGTCATCGCATCTGTTCCGGTCGCCTGTTCCGGCAAGGTACTCTGCCCCGTTGTTACATTCTGCTCCGATGTGGCATTTTGTCTCGGCACGATGCCCGTCCCAAGTCCCGTTACCACTGTCGGTCCATCCGCGCTCACCGCCACTACCATCGACTCCGGCTGTGCCCGCCAGAATCCGTGCTCATTCTCGATCTTCCAGGGAAATATAAGATAGAAAAAGACAATTCCCCACAATAGCACACAGTAGCGGTAGGAGATCCGCAGTCCTCTAAATACCATTCTGAGGATCAATACGATTCCTATGATGATACTTCCCTGAAGGCTCATTCTGATCAGTATCTGCATCATTGCCATCCCTATCATTCCTTTTCTCCCCCGTTATTTTCTATGATTTTCTTCAGCTCCCCGATCTCTTTCTCAGACAACTTTTTCCGGGAGATAAACGCCGCCACAAAAGCAGGCAGGGATCCCGCAAAGGACTCCTCGATGATCTCTTCACTCTGTCTCGCCTGAAACATCTGCCTCGACATCAGTGAGGTGACAGTCCCGTTCTCACTGGTAAAAATCCCCTTCTGGCAGAGACGCCGCAGGACCGTATAAGTTGTGGATTTCTTCCAGTTCAATTCCTTTTCACATAATTTCACCAGTTCCCCCGAAGAGACCGGTTCATGCTCCCAGATGATTTCCGCAAAACGCATTTCAATGGCGCCCATAGTATATTCTGACATTGTACTTTCTCACTTTCTGCCCTCTGTGGCATCCGTTAAGTCTTATTACACAAAATGGTTTACAAGTTGTAACGCTTTTATGTTACATCCTGTAAACCATTTTTGTCAATGTCTATTTTTTACCTAGTTCTCATCCCCCATTCGGTATCAGATCATCAAAAGTGGCCCACGCTTCTTCCGCCGTATAATCCGCCAGCTTAAGCCACCCGGTGACACCGTTCTCGGTCTCCACGCAGAGCCACTGTCTGCCGGCATCCAGATAAAGGAAATAGACTCCGTGATCTGCGTTGATGGTAAAGCTTTCACTGCCGGCATCCGGAGTCCGGCAGACTTCCAGATCCTTATTGAGCCAGTGCAGAGCCGACTGCTCCGGCAGATCATAGCGGTCTTCGGGAATCTCCGTCAGCCTTCCGTCACTTCCGATCCGGTACACAATCCGCAGATTTTCCTTCTGTAACGTATAATCATAGGGCTGGTTGGTGATGATCTGACCGTTTTCCACCCAGATCTCCCGGATATCCTGTGCGAAGCTTCCTACCTCCTGTAATTCCCCGTTCTCATAGCTGAACAGGAAACTCTCGCACTGTCCGAACTCGTCCCTGCGCATCAGTGCCAGCAATATCTGTCTGCCATCAGGAGTGAAGGCATAAATGCTATTTCCCAGATTCTGTGCCGTCCGTGTCTCGCCTTGCATGGTATTCACCGCAAATATATATTGATCCAGCGGCGAATGATCCACTTCGTTTACTGCCTGTGCCATTCTCGAACGCAGCAGAAGTTTCTCTGCGGTTCCGTCTCCGTCCAAATCCAACAGGGCATAAGTCTCCTGCTCCGCTCGCTCAGACAGATCGAATACGACTCCCACATTCGTCATAATATCCCGTCTCTGTGCTGCTGCATAAGCATCCGCTTCCTCTGTCGTCAGATCTGCCGCCACCTTCCCGTTCCAGACCGGCTGGCTGGACAGAAGCGGAAGTTTCATCTGGGCGGTTCCGCTGCTCTGACTCAGGATCCAATAACCGTCTTCCGCAGTTAGCATGTCTGCGGAGAAATCCTGTGCCTCCGACGGCAGCTTCCAGTCCGTGACCCCGTTTTCTCCGGTCTGTCCCGAAGTATCATATTCCCGGATCGTGTCGATCCAGATGTCCAGATCTCCCTCCTGATAATCAGAAGCTGCAAAATAGTACAATCGGACACTATCCTGTTGCTTCAGATAAGCCATCTCCTGTCTGTAACTGTCAGACGTATAATATTTTCCCATATTTTGATAAACCGTAGAACGTCCCTCTGCCGCACATCCCGGCACTATATATCCAGGAACCATACAATTTAGTCCGGCGTCGTCCCCGGTGGCCGCATAAATACCGTAGCTGGAGACCTGATAAGTAGCAGCAACATCCGCAAAAGATCCGGGGGATACCTTTACATACACCCATTTTTTCGACAGTTCTGCCACGGTAGCCCAATCTTCATCCGTGGGTCCGTATTCTGCATAGACGATTCTCGCCTGATTTTCTCCATCCAACGGACCATTAGAATGCCGTCCTTTACTGTCGATATCTCCCCGTGACAGCAGCCAGATCTGACTGCTCTCCTCCGCAAATACCATCGGAATGTCTATAGTGGAACCATCGGCAAAGGTATACTGTACATTCGCCACTGCTCCCTCACCGGGACGCTTCGGATCTTCCTGATAAAAATAATACTGCATTCCCGGCTCATAAAGCAGTTCCGTCATTTCCCCGCTGCCACCCTGTAGATTCAGCAGAGCTTCCGCAGCCTTCACCGGATCCTTGTAGGTCTCATGGGCAGCGGCATCTCCGTCTAAAATCCGCTGATGCAGTTTCCGCGCCGCGACACCATCGTAGCCAAGATACTGGATGCCGTCCTGTCCGGCAAAAGACCGGGTATCCTCCAAGGCAGCCACATCAAACAGGGCACCAAACTCTTCCCTGCTGTGGATACCCTGCTCAAATACCGTCAGCCATTCCGTTTTAGCAGCCTCATAGTCCACTTCGCCCGCCGTTAAATCCCCTTCCGCTGTTTCATCCGACGTTCCTGTCATGTCTGTCGCTTCTGTCGCATCCGCCCCGGTCTCTACACTGTTATCCGCATTTGCTGCATCCGTTCCGCTACCCGGGTTGCTGCACAGGCACACCACCAGTACCACGATCACTGCTGCTGCGCCGATCATGACCCAGAACGGCGGCTTACGATAGTCCAGCACATGACGGATCCTGTTCTTCACATGATCTTCACCAAAAGAAAGCAAGGCACAGATGGAGCCGCCCCGATACCTCTTCCATTCTCCACCGGATGCCTCTTCCAGCAACGTATAGGAATAAATTTTCTTGCTCTCTTCACCGAGAAGCTTCACAACTTTTTCATCACAGGACATCTCACAGTCCATGTTCATAAGATAAAACGCCAGCCACACCAACGGGTTGAACCAGTGCACACAGCAGATCAGCAGAGCTGCCGGTTTGAAAAGGTAATCCCTGCGCTGCAGATGTACTCTCTCGTGGCACAACACGACTTTTCTACTCTCCGGATCCAGTCCCGAAGAAAGATAGATCACTGGATGAACCAGTCCCATGACAAAGGACAGATGCCCACCGTCGATCTCACAGATCCCCGGCTCTACCTGTCTGACACCGCTGTCAGTTCTGTGAAGCCGGTTACGCATACGCAGGTAGGAAAAGGCATGATAACCCATAAATCCTGCCATTCCAAGCAGCCATGCGATCGAAAAGGCACGGAAAACTACCGGGCGATACAGTGTGTTTGCGCCAATGGTACCGCTTGCTCCGACAGACGTTTCTTCTAATATCGCGCCGGTACCACCGTTTTCTGCCTCTGCCATCTGCAAAGCATCACCCACATTGTCCCGGTTATCCGCCGGGTAACCACCATCCGTAACATTAGTAGAATTATCTGATGCCTGGATTCCACCGACGCCGGCAGCTCCGCTTGCTCCTAAAGTCCCGGCATTCAGATTTTCCGTGTTATCCGCCCCGGACAGCACGGCATCCACAGTATTGTCTCCATGATTGCTGCCATTATAAACTCTCTCATTGTCAACTGATCCGGCACTGTTCCCGGCAATCAACTGCACAGAGGTCGCCGTCCCTACGGTCAACAGACGCTCCGGGATCAGACTGATCCCGGTCCCCGGCAGCACCGGACAGCATAACCGCACAAATACGATTCCCCACAGCAGATAGGAACACCATTTCGGGGCTTTTTTCAGTAAAAATCTGGCCAGTATCACCAGCAAAATACAATAGCTTCCCACCAGACTGAGACGCAATATACTGTCAAACAAACGATAGATGCCTTCCACCATAAAGTCCCTCCTGTATTCTCTGCTTCCCTATCCGCGGAAGCTCCGCTCTCTGTCATCCTTGTTCTGTAACGCCCCAAAGCTCACTAATTTTCCGTCCCGGTAGCTTAGGCTTGCGCAATCGCCTTCCTGCAATTCACTGTAGATTCTGTCGGAGACTTCCAAGGTGATCTGCTCGCCCTCTTTTTCCAGATTTTCAAAAATGACACTCTTGACGTTTTCTGTCTCGGTCACTCCGGAATTTACCGTGCCGTTTGCCAGATATACCGGCTGATTCACCGCGGTAGCCTGTCCCTTGCTGTAGACTTTTGCACGGTTCACCGTATGATATCCCCTTTGCCTGTTCCGTAAACTCCGCACCAGAAGGTACAGAAGATATCCCAGAATTGCCACCGCGAACAAGATTACCAATATATTTTCCGCCGGACTGAATTTTACCTGCTGTATCATACGCACACTCTCCCCTCCCTTCACCCTGCAAAATATAAACCGCTGAAATAATCACTGTAATCCTCTCCATCTCGTAACCGAAACCACCCCTTCACACCATCCGTAATCTCGATGCAGATCCAGTCCTGTGTTGCATCCAGCTTTGTCATGCGTACTTTGCGTCCTTTGAGCAGCACAAAGGTCTCATCACCTTCCGGTGTACGGTAGAGCGTTATATCTTGCCGCAGTTCCACTTCATCCCAGGCACTTAATACATATTCCTCCTGTGGCACTTCCCGAAGCCTTCCGTTCGATGTTACCTGATAGATTTTCTGGATGTAATCATTCTGCACCACAAAATAGGGTTCGGTGATAACAATCCGTCCATCCTGTATCCATGCCTTTCGCAGATTCTGTGCGAGCCGGTCTGTTTCCAACAGTTTTCCGTTTTCATAGTGATAGATTCGGGTCAATGGATCTGCACTTTCGCCGTCATCATACAATGCGATCAGGATCTGTTCCCCATCCGGGCTGAAAGCGAAGATTGAATTGCTCATATTTCCCGTGCTGTCCGGAATCTCAGTCGTCTGTCCGTCTATCTCCAACACTGCATCCCGCAGGTCATAGCAATTCATTTGACCCAGTCCCAGATTCAGATATATCTTATATTGCTCCAGAGAATATCCCGTTACCGGCTCCGAAGGATGCAGAGAAATTTTCTCCGGCACACCATCGCCATCCAGATCCAGCTGCGCTGATGTCTCATTTTCTGTCCGCTCCGATACATCAAATACCACACCCGGATAGGTCAGGATGTCTGCTCTTTCGATGTGCTGACTATCCGCCCCACTAAGCGCAAACCGCATACTTATGGATGGATTATTATTGTAAATGTCATAATAGCCGTCATGAACATGAAGCGTAGTATCGCTGTTAAGCTGTAAGTTCTCCGGCAGAACCGTATCGGTGACAGTATGGGTGCTCATATCAAACTCCCGAAGTACCCTCGGCATCCATTCATCCGTCATAAGGTGCGCCTCATCGGGATCTGTCAGATAATAGACCTTGCCGCCGCTCCATTCCGTCACATCCGGCAGATCTTTTTGCAGCTGTGTATAGGTATCCGATGTGTCATATGCGCTCCGCTCACAGGTAACGTCATACCAGCCTGTTTCCATGATGCGTTCTGCATGAATGCAGCGAAATACACTGCCGGACGTTCCCCAAAGTTCACTCATGGTATAGATCCCATAATTTGAAATCTGTACATGGGGATAATAGGTCGCATAACTGCCGGTATTCACAGGATACCAGTCCATCCAGCCCCAGTAGACCGCTCTGTCCGGTTCCCGGAGCTCATATTCTCCATAGACTCTTCTGGTACAAATATCACCGGTAAGCGGACCATATTCCGAGTCCTCCGCACTGCCAGGATCTCCAAAGGACAACAGCCACAGTTGCGTCATCTCCTCCGCCATGACCATGGGAATATCTACGGCAGATCCATCCGCAAAAATATAATGTACATTCACCACAGAGCCTTCTCCCGGTCGGTCAGAGTCCTCCCGATAATAAGGATATTGCCGCCCCGCCGAATAAAATATCCCGGTCACGGCTCCGCTTCCTTCTCCTAAATGTAACAGTGACACCGCTGCCGTTACCGGATCTGTATATTTTCTATAAGCCGCGGATGCAGGTTCTTCCGCCAGTGCCTTGAATATCACATACGCAGCATTCGTATTGTTTTCACGGGACAGCAGATCATATGCCGCACGATCCGCAGCAAAAGAATGCTTTTCTTCGATTGCTTCCACATCAAAAACAGCGGCAAAATCTTCTCTGCTATGAATCGTTACCTTTGCAAAATCTTCCGGTGTCTTGATGATGTCCGGAAACTGCGCAATGTTTCCATTCGCCTCCGTATTGCTGTCTGCATCCGTTTCTGCCCCTGCATCGTTATCCGTAACTGCACTATTCGCCGTGCCTGCTCCGCTCCCGCTACCGCCGGGGTTGCTGCACAGGCACACCACCAGTACCGCGATCACCGCTGCCGCGCCGATCATGACCCAGAATGGCGGCTTACGATAATCCAGTACATGACGGATTCTGTTCTTCACATGGTCTTCGCCAAAAGATAAAAGTGCACAGATAGATCCGCCCCGATACCTCTTCCATTCCCCACCGGAAGCCTCTTCCAGCAATGTATAAGAATAAATCTTCTTGCTCTCCTCGCCGAGAATCTTCACAACTTTTTCATCGCAGGACATCTCACAGTCCATGTTCATAAGGTAAAATGCCAGCCACACCAATGGGTTGAACCAGTGCACACAGCAGATCAGCAGCGCCGCAGGCTTGAAGAGGTAATCCCTGCGCTGCAAATGCACTCTCTCATGGCACAGCACAACGTTTCTGCTCTCCGGATCCAACCCCGATGAGAGATAGATCACCGGATGAATCAGTCCCATGACAAAGGACAGATGCCCATCGTCGATCTCGCAGATCCCCGGTTCTACCTGTCTGACACCGCTGTCAGGTCTGCGAATCCTGTTACGCATACGCAAATAGGAAAAAGTATGATATCCCATAAATCCTGCCATTCCGAACAGCCATGCGATTGCAAACGCGCGAAACCATACCTGGCGATACAGTGTGTTTGCGCCAATCGTGCCGTTTGCTCCAGTAACCGATTCTTCCATAGTTGCACCACTGCTTCCGTTTTCTGCTCCTATCCCTTGCAAAGAACCGTCCGCATTGTCCCGGTTGTCGCCACCATCCGCAGCATTACCTGCTGCCTGGCTTCCATCGATGCCGTCTGTTCCGAATGCATTCGCATTGCTTTCATTCCCAATCGCATTCGCGTCATTTCCGTTTGCTAACCCTGCTCCCGACATCTCTCCTGCCGTCCCGGCATGCAGATTTTCCGCCTGTTGCCAAGTACCATCACCCTTATCACTCGCATTGGGAAGCACACCATTATTACCATAGCCGTCTGCCGACTGCCCGTACATCGTCTCTGTTCCAACCGCCAGCAGCCGCTCCGGAATCAGACTGATCCCCGTCTGTGGCAGCACCGGACAGCATAACCGCACAAATACGATTCCCCACAGCAGATAAGAACACCATTTTGGTGCTTTTTTCAACAAAAGTCTGGCCAGGAGCACCAGCAATACGCAGTATCCTCCTACCAGACTTAATTTCCATACAACGTCAAATATTCTGTAGATGTTCTCACCCATAAGCCCCTCCGCTCTGCTGTACCAGCCACCGATAGTCGATAGAATATAGACTTTATAAGTATAGTCTACATTCTACCGACCTATCTGTCAAGTAAGAAATCTATTTCTCAATTTCCAGGTTCGCGGACACCGGAAAATCAATCACCACCTCTTTGTATATCTCCACATTTTCATTCTCTAAAGAAGTGGCTGTTCCCTGATAGGTGATCTTCGCGGTTCCATCCACAATTTCTACTGTGGATGACACATTCATGGGTGCTTTCAGATCATTATGAAGCCATAGATTTACTTCATTTGTAGCTTCCCACCAGTCTTTCATCTCCTTGTCATAGCGGGCTGCCTGTCCAAATATCGAGTGGGGATTTATCGCATAGATTGGAAGAGAGCGATGTGATTCCTCTGTGTTTTCATTGCTATATTTAATGATTACTTCCGGATTGTTGTACAAATAAATTTCCCTGATACCCCATATGCTGATTATGATTATACACAACCCTATTATCCATAATACCTTTTTCTTCATTAGCTTTTCCCCTCTCTCAAATAAACCAAATTCCGATCGATTCTGTTTGTTACTTTATATATATCACATCAGACTATAGCGTCGCAATAGAACAATCTATTTTTTCTAAAGTCGAAAGCGAATATACTCACGGTATGTGTGTGCACTTGCCGCACCGATTTCTTTTCTTGAGACATTCCAGACCATTCGATATTCTCCCGGTTCCAGTGCTCCGTAAAGCCACTCCCAATTGTAATAGATTGAAACCTTCTCACCACTGTGGACATTATAGCCCACCATTGGGAAACCATAATTATCCGGCACCGTCTCTACATCCTGCCACTCTCCGTCTACCTGCTGTTGGATGATATAGGCCTCTCCATAGATCACCTCTTCCCCGTCATCGTCATCCTCACGTCTGATGATAAGATTGGCACCCACATTGGAAATATCCCGCAAAGTCACCGTTACACCGGCTTCCGGATCATAAATCGTCTCCGCCTGTCCCTGCTGCCCCTTCTCTTTCGGATCCCAGACGTTTTCTACCAACTCCGGTGCTTCTTCCAAACGTAACACCTCTGCGCCCAGTTCATACTCCAGCACGCAGTCCCTGTTGATTTCCTCCATCTCTCCGGTCTCAATAGATTTCCCTGTTCCCCGGAAAGTGATTACCGTTTTCCCTCCACCTATCGTTACATCCGATGACACGGATAATGGGAAATCGTACTTTTCGTAAATCCATTGAAACACTTCCCCTGTTGCATCCCGGAACTGCTGTATTCTCTCATCATAACGTGCCGCATATCCCTGTCCGATGTGAGATCTGCCACGAATAACGCAAAAAGGATAGGAGCGATATATGTTTTCTCTCTTGTCGCAGCTGAAGGTGATTCGGATCTCCGGGTGCTCATACAGCCAGACCTCACGTCCGCACAGGATACCTGCCGCCAACAGCACCATGATTATACTAAGAAAAACCACTATTTTTACGTTGATTTTCTTCATACGGTCTTCGTTTCCTTTCGGCTCTTTTTAGCTCCTTTTTGGCTCCTTTTTGGCTCCTTTTTGGCTCCTTTAGGGGATGTTTTTTCACAATTTATTTTTATTTTATTATACAGGATAACGTATCCTAGACACAATAGAGCGAGTGGAAATTTCCCATTTTCCACTCGCTCAACCCTTCTCATTATAGATTTTTCTATTACTTCAGCGGTTCATAATAAAAATACATCTTCCAATATACTTTATAACTCTTTGAATTTGTATTTTCCTTTTCCATGCCCGGATACCGGTTCAATCACATCAGCCTGTATCATGTTGAAAATCATTTTGGAAGCTCCTGAGCTTTTCAGTCCAAGCAGTTCCATTACCTCTCCTCTGCCAAAAAACTGATAATCTCCAATTTTCTCATATAATACACGGATATGCATAATTGTTTTTGTTGAAGAATTCGGCATTTTTTCCATCAATCTTTTTTCAATGTCCACTTTTGATGTTTCAATGTCCACTTTTGATGTTTCAATATCCACTTTTGATGTTTCAATATCCACTCTTTCATCCTTCAAAAGTCCACTGATGTGCATATTTCGATTATGAAGCTCGTTGTGTTCATTTAAAAGCATATTTCTGAGGAAGAGTTCCAAATATTCCGTTGTTTCATGAATGCCTTTTTGTAAATTCGTATAATTGGCCCTAACAAGTGCATTTCTGAAATACCATGCATTTTCCGCAAAAATGTCATTTGTTGCAAAAAATCCAAGTGTTCGCAAGTATTTTATAAAAAAAACCGCTGTGGTTCTTGTGTTTCCCTCACTAAAAATATGAATTTGCCATAGCCTTGATACAAACAAAGCCAGATGATGAATACTCTCTTCTATCGAAAGTCCTTTATAACTAAAATCCTTTTCCTGTGAAAAATCATATTCCAACGTGGCACGCAGTTCTGAAGCACTCCCATAAATAACCGTTGCGCCATCAAGCACCCATTCTTTCTTCGTAATATTATAATCTCTTATTTTTCCGGCATGCTTATATATTCCCCGAAAAAGCTTACGATGAATAGATATATACTCATTCGGTGAAAAAGAAAACGCTGTTTCGGAAAGAATCTCCGCAATACGGCTGGAAACTTTATCCGCTTCTTCCGTGCGGTCATTATCTGATACACGGACAGGTCTCTCATTATAATAGCTTTCTATAAGACTCTGTGCCTCTTTTAACGTGATTTTGCCTTCAATATTTTGAATTGCAGTGTCAATCAAATATTGCGAGGGTTTCAGTCTGTCTACTGCTTGAAGTCCAACCGCCGTGCTCCACACATACCCTTTTGTTACTTTATTCGGTTCGGATTCTCTCAGATATTCTTTAAATGGGTCTTTATCCATATTCATTTCCCCGCTATATCATTATCTTAGTTCTCCTGCTACTATTTTTATTATATCTTAAAATAACGATAAACCAAAACATTTTTGTAGAGATTTTTGCGGAAATCAAAAATATTTTACCTGTAGATCTTCTCTTGACCCACGAGTTAGTCTATGCTAATATAACAATTGTTATGGAGACAGATCGTAAGAAAATCACGGAAGAAAACTTAATCCGCTGCGGCAGGGAAGAATTTCTGGAAAAAGGCTACGCCGGGGCGAACCTCCGGGATATCTGTAAACGGGCCGGAGTTACTACCGGGGCTTTTTATTTCTCTTTTGAAAATAAAGAGGCACTGCTGGGGGCAATTCTGGATCCCCTGATTGCCGAATATCAGAAAATGATGTATGAAATTACCAAAAGAGAGCAGGAACATCCTGAGACCGCAGAGCAGAATGAACGCGAGATCATGGAATATATCTGTGCGCACAGGCAGGAATGTGAACTGGTCCTGGAGAAATGCTCCGGCAGCAAATACGAATCCTTCCGGGATGTAGTCTTTCATAATATGTTCACGGCCTTTCAGGGCTATTACGAAAAACAACTGGGCTATGTGCCCGATAGGGAATTACTACGGATTCTGGCATCCATGAGGTTACATGGATTCCTGGAATTGATCAAAGGAGATTATGATATGGAACACCGTCTGTTCCTGACGAAAGCCATCGGTATTCACGCCGATGCCGGAACGCAGGGTTTAATTGCATATTTCAAGAGTAAGAAGGATGCTCACCGTTAATGCGGTGGGCATTTTCTTTTATAAAAAATAACAAATATAACTTTTGTTATATTGGAAAAAAGGAGATTAGTTATGAACAAAAACGTGAACTACGGAAACTGGGTACCTGAAAAAATGTTGGCGCTGTGCTATGTCGCTGCTGCCGTGCTCGGCATTGCCGCCTGTGTGACCGGGCCGGTGCTGCATCTAGCCATTCCGGCATGGATTCTGGGCATTCTTGCCGTAATCTGTCTGATCTATGGCATCTATATGCACATCTGTCATGAATTGTTTGCCTTCGGCAAAGGCAATATGATGGCAAAAGTCCATCAACACCTCGTAGATCATCTGGAATGGGACGGCGAGGGTACACTGCTCGATATCGGCTGTGGTGCTGCTGCCCTGACAATCCGCTGCGCCAAGGCTTTCCCCAAGGCAAAGCTCGTCGGCATGGACTACTGGGGTGCCGAGTGGAACTATGCCAAGGAGCAATGTGAAGCCAATGCGAAAGCGGAAGGCGTTGCCGACCGAATCACCTTCCACAAAGGAGATGCCGCCCACCTGGAAGATCCGGATGAGACCTTCGATGCCGCTGTCAGCAACTTTGTCTTCCATGAAGTCCGTTCCGCCAAGGATAAACGGGATGTGGTCAGAGAAGCTCTGCGCGTAGTCAAAAAGGGTGGCGCCTTCTCTTTTCAGGACATGTTCTCCCAGAAAGCTCTCTACGGTGATATGGAAGAATTTGTTGAAGAATTGAAAAAAGAAGGAATCACAGATATCCACTACATCGGAAATCTTGAAAAGAAACTGGATTTTATCCCGGGATATGCCGCTGCTCCCTGGATGATCTCCGGCATGGGAATCCTGTACGGAAGAAAATAATCATTCCACACGTTGAAATTCCCGCCAAAAAGCAATCGTTTCCTGCAGATCTGCTTCATCTTCAAAAAGTTCCATCTGCTTCGCCACTTCAATTGCAAAATCCACATATCCGTTTGCTCTTGAAGTGGTGAATTATCCTATCTTCAAATAAACATTGTCATGTAAAGAGGAATATACATGATTTCATCCTGGTATTTAAGATCCTTCGTATACACAATATATTTGTCCTGCATTTTCATCTGATATTTTTTCCCCAGATAATCAAAGGATTTGTGTGATGTATATCCCGAAGACTTTACTTCTATCGGACAAATTTTTTTCTTTTTCACTGCAAGAAAATCAATTTCATATTTTTGTTCTTTTATTGCCCCCTCCGGAAGATATTGATATTCATGAAAATACAAATCATGGCCGGCTGCCTTTAGCATCTGTGCCACAATATTTTCCATAATCATTCCCTGATTGATTCCCAGATTATCAAATATGAGTGCTTTGTACAGGTCTTCCTCTGTATCTTCCCTGTTCTTCATGATCTGTGTCACGAGAAGTCCTGTATCCCCCATATAAAGCTTAAAATTGCTCCGGTCCGCAAACAATTCCAACGCTACTTCAGGCTTTGTCACATTGATACATTCATTTCCAATCATGGCTTCCGCAATAAAGCTCACTGCATCGACATAATTTTGGTATCTCGCGTTTTTGTCTATCAGTGAAAAACGAAAGTGTGAATTTTTATTCTCCAATTGCTCCGGAATCGTCTTAAAGATTACCGAGGCTTTTTCCCGATTCTCTGTGTCATATTTTGCCAGATCTTCCTCATACAGGCTTAATATATTTCTCTTTATAAAATCAATCTGTGCAAAAGTTTTTCCCTCCACAAAAGCATTTACAGCCTGTGGCATTCCTCCCACTACCATATAAGTGCGGAATTTCTGCATGATTTTTCTGTGGATGGCGTCTCCCAGCGGTTTTCTGTGTTGAAAAGCACTCTGCATCGCTTCAAAAGTAACATTATCCCCCGTTGCCCATAAATACTCTTCAAAGTCCATGGGGTACATTCTAATTCGGTATTCCTCCGATGGAATCAATATATCGGTAACATTCTTTCGAATGGATATCAATGATCCGGTTTCTATATATTCATATCTGCCATCCGCCACAAGATATTTAATTGCCTGCCGCGCCTGCGGAAACAACTGTACTTCATCAAATATAATTGCACAATGATCACCCTTCAGGCTTCTTCCTTTCAGCAAAAAAAGGTTTCTGAAAAAAGTCTCCAGGTCATCCATGTTCTCCAGGAAATTGTTTTTGACGTTTTTTCCTTCTTTTGCGAAATCCAATATCATATAATCATCATATTCATTTTTAGCAAATTCTTCTACGATCGTACTTTTCCCTATTCGTCTGGCACCTTCCAGCAAAACAGCAGAAGAACCCCCGGAAAGTTCTTTCCACTGTTTTAATTTATCATATATTTTTCTTTTAAATACCATATTTTTATATCCTCTTAGTAACTTTTAACGTTGCCTACGCTCATTATTTCACGATTCGCATCTTCGATGCTCTACGCTGCTTCGCAGCTATCGTGAACAAATTCGTCGTTCGTCAATCACGCAAGCGTGTTGACTCTCTTGCACTCATTATATCACGAAAATCAAAAATGTATGTATGCTATTTTTCACGAAAATCAAAAATGTTTTTGTATTGTTTTTCACGAAATTCAAAAATGTTTTCGTGCAGTTTTTCACGAAAATCAAAAATGTTTCTATATAAAATCATCCCAGGCGCTGTGTCTGTCTCAACACACAGCGTCCGGGATGTCAAATTTCTTGTTGCCTATCTTCTTATAATGTAATATTGATCACCGGCATGGGAGTCGCCGGTACGCCTACACCAACAGCATCTGCGGAAAATGAAGTCCCGGTCACGCTGGTGGAAACCACTCCTGCGTTCCCGGTGGGAATGACCACGTTGTCTTTCATTTTCTCCAGATGGTCGAAGACTGCCTTCAGGTACTCCGCATCGGCCTTGACGATGTCTTTCATTTCTTTGTTGCGATGTTTGATCTTCATCATCTTGAGGTCTGCGGGATCCATCTCCCTGTTCACCGAGACCACAGTATCCGATAAGCCGTCCAGTCCCATCTCTTCCATCAGGTCACGCAGACCGTCAGACATTTCCTGCATCATCTCAGAGGTAAAATCGCTCATTTCCGACATAAAGTCTCCTGCCTGCGCATAGAATGCATTCATGCTAAGATCAACATAATCGGATATATCATAGCTATCCCCTGCATACTCATACGCAGAGAAATCCCCGGACACTTCATCCGCAGAATCTTCCGCAGACATTTCTTCCTCTTTCTGCGCGTTTTCCGCCTCTGCATCCGACACATCTTTTGTCTCTTCTTCACAGATCCGGTCTCCCTGGCAGATTCCGCCGGCGGTCTTCACCATTTCCTCTTCTTCGAGATGCTTTGCTTTCTTCTTCGCCACACGTTCCATAGCCTGTGCATGAGCGATTGCTGCGTCGATTTCTTCACTGTCGCTGTCACTGTTCTGCTTCTGACGCTTCAGGCGCATGATCTCTCTTCTCGCCTGTCCGGCTGCCTGCTTCGCCGCCTGGGAAGTCTTGCTCCGCAGTATCTTCGACGAAATACTTTTAAACTGGTACTTCAGCTTTTTCAGCGCCAGCGTCGTATTTTTTGTCTGCTGTCTCTGATTACGCAACGATTCACTGTAACTTAACGTACTCGTCACAATGGAATCCTGTCCCCAACTGTTCGCCGCCTGTGTCTGTGCACTTTGACCGTCTCTGGACAGCATTCTACGAATATCGGTGACGGAATTTTTCGCTGCAAACATGCTGTTGTTGCTCTTCTGCCCGAAAATACCGCTCTGACTATTTTTTGCTCCAAAGATACTGTTCTGCGTCTTCCTGCCTCCGGAAAATGCCTGCGACACTCCGGCATTGCCGCTCCCGTAAGTCCCTCCGGACTTCCCCATAGAAATCATACAACCTCACCTTACCCTCTGAAGTCAAAGTTCTGGCCGACCTGCCGTTCACTTGCAGTCTGCACACTGTCACTCCGCTGATTAAAATTGTAGGTTTCTATCTTAGACAACAGTTCTTCTATGGAACCGGCGCTGATCGTCACCGTATCCTCTGTGCCGGCTTCCTCCTTGCTGTCTGCTATCTTATCCGACTTCTTCTCTTTTAGCCGTTCTTCCTTTTCCTTCTTAGCAGCCTTCTTCTCCGCAGCTTTTTTCTCTGCTCTCTTCTGCTCGCCTTTTTTCTCGATTCTCGCCTTCTGGTCCGCGCTTGACTTCTTCAACACTGCAAAAAATGACAATGTACCGCCGTCATTTACCTGCATTCCATAGCCCTTGACGCTTGCCCCGGACTTCTCAATGCTGCTCTTTAACTGCTGCATCTGTGCAGCCGCACCACTCAAGATTCCTTCATACTGCTTGCGGTAGCTCTCATCTGTCGCCATCCGCTCGATCTTGTCTTCATCGATCAGTACCACCGTCTTAAAGCTGTTGGCATACTGCGCGGCATTCGCCTTTGCATTTTCCTTCTCGTCTCGACTGACCAGAATAAAATCATAGTTGCCGTACTTCTTTTTCAGCTGTTCATAATACTTCTGTGCCTTCTCCGACAGTTCCGGCTGACCGATGGTTCTGCCATAGTCCGCATTCTTTCCCCCGGTCTGTGCCGTTTCGGACGTCTTTCCCGTACCTGTTGTGCCGGTTGTCTTATCCGGTGTTCCAAATACCTCCGACTTCTTCGTCTTCGTACTCTTGCTGTAATCACTCTGCGCAGCATACGCACCTATGCTGCCGGTTGCTCCGATTCCTGCCATAATTATTTCCTCCTTGAAAATAAATGCCAAATCCGTTTGTTGTAGCTTCTGATGTACATATCGGCATATTGGAAAATAATATTTACAGCAAAAAAATCCTCCCACAGACTTTTACCTCCGTGAAAGGACTTTTCAAATGTTTATTTATTCAAATTATTAATAGTCACCGACAACTGTCCCAGAATGCTCTTAATGTCCGCACTGGAAGTTGCCATATCCTTTGCCAGCTTCTGTACTTCACCTGCTACAACGGCAAAGCCCTTGCCCTGGTCTCCGGCTCTGGCTGCTTCGATGGACGCATTCAGCGCCAGGATCTGCTGACGTTTGCTGTATCCGTCGATTTCCTTCGTCTTGCCTTCCGCTTCCTCAATCTGTTCCGCAGCCCGGGCAATGCCACCTTTTAATTCTCCTACCAGATTCTCGTTCTTCCAGCTGTTATAGCTGGCTCTGACGAACATATTGATGACATCTCCCAGCAGGTTTGCCGAAGCATCGATCTGTTCCCTGGTCTTCACATTTACTTTCTTCAGTGCCGCAATATACTTGTTCTCATCAACGCCAAGCTCTCTTGCCACCCCACGGAATTTCTCTTCATCCGGGTTCTCCGGCAGTACCTGTCCGCCGATGATGCTTCCCAATACCGTACCGTCATCCAGTGTAATGGGGATACCGAAATCCACCAGTCCGGCATGACAAGGATACACTCCATGTCCTTCTCTGTCGCACTGTTCACAGCGTCTCTTACCCTCGGCACTTCCCCTCGTCAGATCAATACAGAACTCTGTAAAATTATAACAATCACTGATATACTTTCCGTCCGCACCGACAGCTACCGTTGCAAGTCCTGTACTGACCGCCCAGTTCTTCATGATCTGCTCGAATTTTCCCATGTCACAGAAATCCTGAATTTTCACGTCCAAATCCTCTTCTTTCCCTTAGATATTTGCCGCATTTGCGGCCTCCCTTATAGAGAAATTATATCATATAAATTTTTATTTTCATCATTTTTTGATAAAATAACTTACTTTTCTTTTACACTTTATTTACTTTCGGCACACATCTCCACAAACGCTTCCACCGCTTCTTTTGCCGAAGCATATTCCCCGGAAGCATACCGGTTCATGCAGGTATACCAGTCGGAGATCATCGGCTGTGTGATCGTACCGTCATTGATTCCTTCCATTTCCACTTTTTCGGGATTCAGCACATCCTGATAGATGGCGACGCCGGTCTTCTCCTTTGCGACGGAAGGCACGCCCTTGACATCGGCGATCTTGTTGATCTCATCTTTTGTTGCCAGGAATCTCATGAATTCTATCGCATAGTCATAATCATCCGCGTCCTTATTCACAGAAAAACCGAACCAGGGCTCGCTGTAAGCATACACGCCCTGATCACCCAACGGTGCGAAGATATAGGTATAGGTAAACGGATTCGCCTGAAAAGCTTCCGATTTGGACTCTCTCTTTTTCATGCCGCTGACTTTCTCGGTATTGCACACCCAGAAAGGAACATCTCCCTCGAAAAAGCGCAGAATTGCCTGATCATAATTGTCCTGCGGATAGGTCTGGTTCACTGCATAATCTGTATAACCGTTGTCTATGATCGTTGTCAGACGGTCCACGACAGGCAGCAATGCTTCCACGGCACTCGCATCCCCTGACTTCAGATTCTCCTGCAGCTTCTTATCATTTAAGATCAGGTCAAAAGCAGCATTTTCCGTAAGTTCCGCATAAACCTTAGTGTCCGGTCCCTGAATCGGTGTATAGCCCTTTTCTTTCAATGCAGCAAGCACATTTAAAAACTCCTCATAATTGTTCGGAACCGACAGTCCTTCCTTTTCCAACAGGGATACATTTACGATCAGTCCGTACATATTCTGACTCATGGGAATCGTGGTCAGTTTGCCGTCGTGATAGCTCATCTTGAGCAGATCTTCTTCGATGTCCCCCAGCTTCACATCCTCTGTAGCCAGATCCGCCAGCTGCTCTGTAAGCTTATCCCCCAGCTTTGTAAATGTCTCCTGTGAAATCATGACGATATCCACGCCGGGATTCGCCTCCATATAGCTTTCATAATTTTCCGTGCTCACCTGTTCGTAGCTGAATTCCACGTTGGGATAATACGCATTAAAATCATTCTCTACCTGATCCAACGCTTCAAAGTTGCCAAAGTATCCGGTAGTATTCAATACTACTTTTGCTTCGGTATCCAGTCTCGGACTGAAGACCTCGCTTTCATTCTTACTACTGCTGTTGCCGCAGCCGGTGAGTCCCACGACTACTGCCAGAGACAGCCCCATTACACCTAATTTCAGATATTTATTCATTCCTCATTACCCCTTTTTCTTATGTTTCCTGCCCGGCTTTGATTTCCGTCAGATAGCCCATCAGTTTATTCATCTCAATGGGCTTCGCCACATGACCGTTCATACCGCAGTCCAGACATGCCTGCACATCCTCGGCAAAAGCATCCGCAGTCATGGCAATAATCGGGATCCTGCTTAACCGCTCCTCAGAAAGTTCACGAATCGCCTTCGTGGCTTCATAACCGTTCATCACCGGCATATGTACATCCATCAGCACAGCAGTATACGTCCCGACAGGTGCTTTTGTCAACATCTCTACGCATTCCTGTCCGTTTTCCGCATGATCAGATACGATGCCCTGCTCTGCCAGCAGTTCACTTGCAATCTCCCAGTTGAGTTCATTATCCTCGGCGATCAGCAGGTGCATATCCGTAAGCTTCTGCTCCGCCGTCCGATCTGCTTCACGTTCCTGCACATCTTCCAGTATCGGCAGATCAATACACACCGTAAATGCCGTTCCTCTGCCGGAGACGCTGTTGCATTCTATCGTGCCGTCCATAAGTTCCACCATCTGTTTGACAATGGACAAGCCCAGTCCGGAGCCCTGGGTGCTGTTCACCTGGGTCTTTGTCTCTCTGGAGAAGGTCTTGTACATCTGCTTCTGGAATTCCTCCGTCATGCCGATGCCGTTATCTTCCACGTAGAATACCAGCTTTGTCTCATCCGGCTTCCCCGGAAGTTCTTCCTCGTACAGCCGTAGCCGGATTCTGCCGCCCGGCTCCGTATATTTCACCGCATTTGTAAGCAGATTTACATAGATCTGGTTCAATCTCGTTCTGTCGACACTGACATAATTATGCGGCAGTTGATCCGCATCACACTCTAAGGTAATATCTTTCTGAGCAATGGACGGTGCCAGCATTTCCGTCAGGTCATGCAATACTTCCGTAAGCGATACCCTCTCCGGATTCAGTGTAAATCTGCCACTCTCAATCCTGGAAATATCCAATACGTCATTGATCAGCGTAAGTAACTGTCTGCCGGCATGCATACCCTTGTCCATGCATTCTGCCACAGCTTCCGGATCGTCTGCTTTTTTCTGTGCAATGGTCATCATACCGATGACCGCATTCAACGGCGTCCGGATATCATGTGACATCGCGGATAAAAACTGTGTCTTCGCCTTGCTGGCCTGTGCCGATATCCGCGCGGTTTCCCGCAGTCTGCGGTTCATTGTAAGCAGGTAGGAACCGTCGATCACTACCAATATCATCAGTGCGCCACATACGATTGCCACAATGTACCAGGCTTCCACGGGAGACTTTAGATCCGACGCATCCACGATTCCCAGGATATCCAGTGCCGAGCCCTCACCGAAGGACGAATAATACCATATACAGTCCACCCCACGGAAATTCTTGTATTCCAAAATGCCGCTGTCAGTGTCTTTCAACTGCTGTCTGAGACTCTCCACGGCATTATAATCGTCCTGAAAATTATAGCCTCTGATATATTCCAGAAAATTCTGGGATTTCATGGAGTTGGACTGGATCACATAATCTCCGGCGTTCGTAATGATCCCGACTTCCGCAGAGGAATATTCCACCGGGAACACCCATGATTTTTTCAGTGCGTCCGTCGGTATGATACGCAGCAGGAGGTAGTCCTTCACTCCGTCATCGGTGCGGATCGTCACTTTGGTTCCGACGCCGACCGCGGTCGCCTGTGTCTCCTGCACACGATACTTCCCAAGCACTGCGAATTCATCATTGGTGCCGTCATACATACTCCGCATGATGTCTTCAAAAGGCATCTCGGATTCGATATTTTGCTCCAGATATTTCACATAAGTATCAATCTCATCCTCACCCTGCGGATAGTACGAAGACCATGCCTCAAAAGTATCCATATCCACGATATGTGCGAAACGTTCTTTGTTCGTATTGATGCTGCGCAGAAAATCAAGCGCCTCTTCCATCGTCATATCCTGCTGTGAAATATAGGAAGCCCAGTTTCTTACATATCCCCGCTCACTGTCCAGATAGTTCTGTGATACCTGCTTCATGGACTCAACCATACGAATGAAAGCGTCCCGTCTGGCTTCATCCTGCGTCCTGCGGATATATCCGGAATATAATCCGGCCGCCGTCACCGTTACCGCAATCAGTATCACATTGCACAGAAACAAAACGATTTTCAGTTTTCGATCGGCTTTTTTTACTACTCTTTCCATGTCGTTCTCTTCCCGGATGGCATTTGCTGTCTATGTTTATCCACTTCGATTCCCATAGACAATATACCTATATATTACCCTTTCTGCGCCATTATGTCGACCATTTTGTCGGTGATTTTGTCAATAGAATTTTTAAAAATAAGATTTGTTAATAAAGACGTGGTTTCAGACAATTTTATGGCAGCATCCTGGGGAGAACCCAGGATGCTGCTATTTCAAAATCAGTTCACAGGAATCCTGATGTTCAGAATTACCTGCCCAATATTCATCACATTCATACAGTATCTGGTAGCCGTTTTTCGTGCTTTCACGAACAACTGTAAAAGCTCCTGCCTTTAGTTTCGCAGTTTGCCCGTTTAAAAAATGAATCTCTTTCTGGTTAATAACATTATCCTCATGCCATGTTTTTACATCCGTATTATACTGTCCCGTCGTAATATAATCCAGCGTGATCTCTGTATAATAATTCTTCAGGTTCGCCCAGTCCGCCGCAACTTTTGCCCTGTGCATATAAGACAAATACTGTGGTGTCAGTATCCCGACCAGTACCGCCATAATCGCGATGACAATAATCAACTCTACTAAGGAAAATCCCTTATTAGAGATTGTCCCTTTCCACGTTTCACAATCTTGATTCCCTCTATTACAATTTATTCCTTTGCCCTTTACAACTTTTTCCTTTGTAACTGTCATAGTACTCACACCTTTCAATGCCTGCCGTCTCGCAGGCGCATTCCCATTTACTTTTCATTCGAAAGTATCATACCCACCGGTTGCCAACTTGTAAAGTAGGTGAATTATTAAAATTGTATAAAAAATTGTAACGATTCCATTCCATTCACAAAGTCACCTTTTCAAAGTCTGCTTCAAATAATTTCAGTAGGAATTTTAGAAAGAATTATCGTAAAAATTATGGTAAAAAACAGCGCCGGTCTAAGCATTTCAACCGACGCTGTTTTCCACACTCACTATATTTTCTTTTCTTCCAAATCAATTTTCCGGTTTGCTTTTCTTCGCAGTATCTGCCATTGCCTCCTCATTGTCCGTTACTGGTGGGCAAACGTCCGCCCCCCCCGAAACAATTCGACTCCATAACTCATGCAGGGTTCTCTCCAACGTCGCAATATCCAAAGGCTTCGGCACATGAGCATCCATGCCGGCATTCAGACATTCCTGCACATCCGAACTGAACGCATTGGCGGTCATGGCGATGATCGGAATCTCTCGGCCTAACGGATTGTCACTGCGGCGGATTGCACGGGTCGCATCCAGACCGTTCATCTTCGGCATCTGCACATCCATCAGGATCGCATCATAGTCTCCGGGCTTCACATCCGTGAACGCTTCCACCAGTTGCTGCCCGTCCGGATAGATCACACAGGATGCTCCGTTCATATCCAGAAGCGCTTCCAGGATCTCTGCATTCAGCGCATTATCCTCGGCACACAGGAATCGCATACCCTTCAGCATTGCACCTTCTTTTATTTCTTTCGCCTCCACATCATTTCGCACCTGATTCACCACACGGGCAAAATTCGAGAAGAAGAACGGGCGGCTGATCAGTCCGTCTGCCCCACTGTGCTCCATGATATCGGCTACACTCTCCTGTTTTGCATAATCCACGCAGAATACCAGTACCGCATCCTTGGCATCCCGATGCAGCAGTTGTACGATTTCCGGCAGATGACTGTCTTTCAGGTGCCCGGACAGCAACACCGTGTCTACTTTTCGCTCCTGTAACAGCTGTTCTGTCTCTTCCTTTGTCGTCGCTACGGCAAAAGGAATATTGGATTCCCGGAAGGAAGCACCTACGTTTGCAATCAGTGCTTCTTCCGAAGCGATCAACAACACACTTCCGGCGCTGACCGCAGGCTCCGCATTCGGATCGATCAACAGGGGCAGTGTCACATGGAAACAGCTTCCCTTGTCGGGTTCACTCTGGACGCTGATTGTACCGCCCATGAGATCCACGATATTTTTCGCGATTGCCATGCCCAGTCCCGTACCCTGCACACGGTTGGTCACGGAATTCTCCGCTCTGGTGAAGGGTTCGAAAATATGGGAAACAAATTCCGGTGTCATTCCGTATCCGGTATCTGTCACCGTAATACCGATCACAGCATGTTTCTCATCACTGCTCGGCAATTCAGCCAGATCAAAAGAGATACTTCCGCCGTTAGGAGTATATTTCACAGCATTGGACAACAGATTGATCATGATCTGACGCAGACGCACCGCATCCCCCAGCAGATACTCATGCACGATCTCATGCACGCGGACATTCAGAATCTGTTCCCGCTCTTCCACCTGGGGACGAATAATGCTGTCCACTTGTCCTACCTGTTCGGCCAGGCTTACCGGCTCTCTGTTGAGTGCCACCTGACTGGATTCTATCTTACTCATATCCAGGACATCATTGATCAGGCTCAGCAGATGTTTACTGGAATTCTGTACTTTATGAATATAGATTTCCAGCTTTTCCGGATCGTTCTGCTCATGCTCCATCAGCTTCGTAATACCTACGATTGCATTCATAGGTGTCCGGATATCATGGGACATATTGGCGAGGAACTCACTCTTCGCCTGATTGGCTTCCTTCGCTACCTGCTCGGCATGCTCCGCCGTCTCGACAGCCTCCTCCAGATCCGCATTCATCTTCGAGAGCATCTCACTGTTTCTGTGTTCCACTTCAATGACCTTTTGCTGCTGCCTGTGCAGGATCAGATAAATGCTTACCGCACAGATTATGACCATGAGAAAAGCGAATCCGGTCACCAGACGCGTCGTCGAATGTACCAGACTTACCGTATTTACTGCAACGGCATCGGACGGCACCATAAAAAGCAGGATCCATGCCGCATTTTCCATCTGATACAATGCGTAATAGCATTCCTCTCCGTTCAGTACCGCATTGGAATACGCCGTGCCTTTTGCATGCAGAGCCACTAAAGTCCCGTCAAAAGTACTGCCGTGGAGATAATCCATCCCCTGCAGCACCGTATAGACATTGAAACCGTTCAGGAAATCACTGCCATTCTCTCCGCTGAATAATTTCGTTCCCTGATCATCCAGCACATAGACTGCATTTCTTCCTTCATAAGCCTTACAGTTAAAATACTGGTTCAGCTCCGTCATATCACGGGCAACCCCGCAATAAGTCAGTCTGATGATCCGGTTCTCATCCTGTACCTCAATAGGTACCTCCAGACGCTCCAGGAAAAACATCCGCGTATATTCCTTGGTCGTAGTACTGGAGACAAAGCTGATCCGCTCCGGTTCGTCTGTCAGGTATTCCATTTCATTTAAAAATCCCATAGCTCCGTTCTGTGTATAGAAACGTCCCCTGTCATCCACGACCACCAGATCTGTGTTCAGCTCCGGAAACTTGCTCAGCTTAGCCTGTTTCTCCAAGAATTCCAACAGCTCATCCACTGTCTCCGGATGCTCTATGCAGATGCGGTTCGTCTGGACATCCGCATTATACCACTGACTATCCACCACATCTTCCAGAACGTTGAAGAGCTGTTCCGTCACTTCCTGCATCTGCCCCAGACGTTCATTATACAGAATCCCGTCTGTGTAACGATTGTATCCCCACATGAATACGGTCTCCACCGCGCCTATGATACAGATCAGCGCAATGATCGCGCATATAATGCTCCACGATATCCCGAAAGCCGGCTTTTTTCCTGTATCTGTTTTTATTCCCTTACTTCCAGTCAATGTCTGCCTCCGTCAATGTGTCAAACTTACTGAGATAATCCTCTACCGCCTCGATTCCGACCACACCGGTATCCTGTTCCATGCCTTCCTCGCGCACTGCTTCCGTAGCGCCGCAGAAAGCCACCGTATAGACTGTGTCATCTTCTATTTCCAGATCGTCCCTGCATACAAGAAGATAAGGGAAATAATATCCTCTGTCCTTCCTGTCATAACCGGTTGCTGCCAGTTCTTTGATCCGTTTTCCGGATAAAGACAATGTATGGATCGTCCCATGCCATCCGGTAGGTACAAAAGTACAGATCTCCTGCTCTGTAACCGGCTTGGCAAACATTTTTCCATTCACACCCTCTCCGTTGGTCGCTCCGGTGTCCGGATCCCAACCTCCCAGAGAGATCAGCGCCATATCCGCGCCGGAAGCTTCCGTAAAGGCAATACCGGTGATCTTGGCACAGGCTTCATTGGAAATGATTTCCGTAGCCGTGGTATATGCCGGTACTTCGTCCGTGAGCAGGTTCTGATCGTCATCAATTTCCGCGATCACATCCTCCAGTTCCGCATTTCCGCAAATGTAAGATACCATCTCATTTCCGTAAGGCACGATCACGTTATCCCAGCCGGAATAGATAAACGGTGCCGTATATCCGGCATTGATATCATCTATAATATCATTATAAAAGTTACCCTCTATATTAGGTGCGTCTTTTAACGGTGACAGATTGGTCGTCACGAAATTGGAATTCAAGGCTTCAATCCCCTCTCTCGTAGACAGCACCTCCATCACGTGAAGTGCATCCTCAAGCTTCTGTTCATTCCCCGGCTCTTCCAGCTTCTTGCTCAGTCCCATGTAACGGCTGACCATCAGGATATAGACATTCTGACTTCCGTCCTCGGAGAGATACGGCATCAGACCGAAATCCTCCACATTTGCGCCGCGTTCACCCACATTGTTGGTGCCTCCCAGCAAAAACAGTGTATTTCCTTTCGCCATCTCATCCGCTACGGCACCGTCTTCCACGTTCTCCATCTCACCGTTTAGCATTCCGATATCCCGCCAGCGATCCAGTATCTCCATGGCTTTCATCATTTCCGGGTTATCCTGTAACGTGGTGTCACCGTTTAAAAAGTCCTTCTGCCATTTCCGACCGTCCATGGTACTGAGATAATCGGTATCCAGAATATTGCACAGATACTGGAAACCATAGCCCGGAAGTGCGATCTCATTCAGTGCAAGCCGATAACCTGCTGCCTCTACTTTCGGAGCCAGCTCTTCCAACTCCTCCAGAGACTTCGGCAGTGTCCAGCCGTTGTCCGCCAGAATCTTCTTATTGTAAGTAATTCCCACACAACTGTAATAGCTGGGCAGCAGATAGATCGAACCGCCCTCATTTACCTCCCGTAATCTGGAGGAGACATAATTGTCCGTAAAAGAATATCCTGCCAGATTGATCAGCTTGTCCGAGACATCGTACTGATCCGCAACATAATAGGAAATGCTGTAGATATCCGGCAGATGATCCGTTTTCAACTGATCCAGCATATAGCCTGTACCATTTGCTCCGGCATAGGAATCCACTTCAAATACGATCTCAGGATATTTTTCATGCACCACATCGATAAAATCCTTCACACTCCGCCCCGGCGCAGAGATCGTAAGTGGTTCATGTACACCGCCTGCGGTATTGCCATCTTCCGTGGAAGCGGATGCGGCCACACTGCTTTCTGCTGCTGTTTCCGGATTCTTTTCCGTCGCATCTGTAGTACTGCTGCCGCAGCCGGTCAATAACGATGATACCATCACAACTGCCAACATCATTCCTGTTAGTTTCTTCTTTCTCATGTTTTTCCTCTTTCCGTTATTACCGGATCTATTTCATATAAATTACCCGGCTACTGAATCCACATTGCTTTTCGCATCTGTTATACTTTCAAAATCAATAATATCATCAATAAAATTATTATATGTGACTAACTTCCTACTTTCAAGTATTCGTAAACTAATACTTTACAAAAGTTTACATTACTTTATATACTCTAACAAAATCGGAAGCATCTTGTTCATATCAATCGGTTTCGCCACATGATCATTCATCCCGACTTCCAGTGCCTTCTTCCTGTCCTCGGCAAACGCATTGGCGGTCATGGCGATCATCGGGATCTTGGCCTTCTCTCTATTCGGGAATCGTCTTATTTTCTCTGCCGTGCGGTAACCGTCCAACAACGGCATCTGAATATCCATCAGAATCAGACTGTAATAATCCTCCGGTGCTTTTTCCATCATTTCCACACATTCCACACCGTTTGCCGCCCGGTCGATCAGCAGCCCGTGTTCTGATAACAGTGTGATTGCGATCTCTGCATTGAGGTCATTATCCTCCGCAAGCAGGATATGTTTTCCCACCAGAACAGAGTTGTCACTATCCACAGCTACCTGTTTTGGCTGCATATCCTCATAGTTTGCCGTACGATACGGCAGTCTGATCGTAAAAGTGGTTCCTTCGCCGAGCTTACTTTTGACCGTAACCGTGCCTTCCAGCATGTCCACCAGTTTCTTCACAATGCCCATGCCGAGACCGGTTCCCTCGATTCCGCTTGTGGTGCTGTTACGCTCTCTGGTAAACGCTTCGAAAATATGCTTCTGGAATTCCTCGCTCATACCGATACCGGTATCGCTTACTACCATCTCCTGGGTAAAACGTCCATCCTGCCTGTCGTCCAACTGACGTATCGAGCAGCTGATCGAGCCACCGTCCGGGGTATATTTGATAGAATTGCTGACAATATTCAGCATGATCTCAGTCACCAAGGTATTGTCCATATAGACATACGGATGTATAAGATCCTTTGTCACCGAAAAATGCTGGTTCTTTTTTTCGATGTCCGCCTGCACCATCGTCTGACAGGCTGTCAGGATACTGCCGACCTCCACCGGACTTTCCTCTACGATCGTCTTACCTGACTCAATGCGTGACAGCTCCAAAACATTGTCCACGATAGAGAGCATCTTGCCGCCGCTGATCTGGATTTTGTCAAAGCATTCCCTGGTTTTCTCAGGATCCTGAATATTCTTTCTTCCGATCTCCGCGAATCCCAATATGGCATTCATCGGGGTCCGGATATCATGGCTCATATTAAACAGGAACGTTGACTTCGCCTCATTTGCCGCATCCGCAGCCACCACAGCCTCCTGCAATTTTTGTTGTTGAAGATTCTCTTCTTTTCTGTGTTTGCGGAACATCAGGCATACAATGACACCCCATGCGATCAATACCACAATTGCAATAATTGCAATTCCGATCGTCTTTTTCCGGCTCTCTGCCAGAAATGCATAGGTGCTCTCCATATCCATCTCAATACACAATGCACCGATGACCTCTCCGCTTCCGTCGGAAGCCATGACCGGATAACAGGCGGTAAAAATATGTCCCCAGGTCGTATCCACAATATCCTGGGAATAACTCTTCTCACCGGATAACGCCGCATCAATATAAGGAATCATCTCGTCCTCAATATAAGTCCCCGGATAAGCAAAATCCGAGGCATCCGGATCCAGTCCGTCGATCAGATAGATCAGTCTCCCGTCCGCATCTCTTCCGGCCGTGTATAAATACCTGGTGGAATTCAACGTTCTGAGTTCATTCAATATCCGCTGTAATTCTCTGTAACGATCCGTATCCATGTCTTCCACCGATTGGATCGAATGAAAATCATCCCGTGTAAACTTATTGGATACCAGTGTGTGAATGGCATCGGAGCAGTCGATATCTCTGTTCTGGGCATTCTCCACGACCGCATCACTGTAGCTTTTCTGCAATACAAACGTATACGTTGAAAAGATCAGAATGACCAACAGCACCACTGCTGCAATATTTAATGCTACACTTTTAATTGATTCTCTCACGAAAGCACCTCCCCACTGACACTCTCTCATTTCCTCTGTATTGCGGTATTACCTGTTTAGATACTTTATAATTGTCTGAAACAATACCGGCGGATCGATCGGTTTCGCCATATGGCAGTCCATGCCGGAATCCAGGATTTCCTTTTTCTCTTTATCGAACGCATCCGCGGTCATCGCAATGATAGGTATGGATTTTGCATCGTTCCGCTGTAATTTCCGGATTTGCTTCGTTGCCTCCATACCGTCCATCACCGGCATATGCACATCCATCAGGATCACATCGAAGAAATGCTCTTCCGATTTGTTGAACTTCGTAACTGCTTCCTGACCGTTGTTCGCCACGTAGACCGTCGCCGCATATTTTTCCAAAATTGTCTTTGCCACATAGACATTCAGATCATTATCTTCCACCAGAAGAATATGGATATCCTTCAAGGCATCGCCTTCATACGGCAGTTCCTGCTGTTTCTCCGGTTTTTCTGCCGTTTTCACATACATTTCGATTTTGAATTCCGTTCCTTTTCCCAGGTCGCTTTTTACCGCGATTGTGCCGCCCATGGCATCCACGAGACTTTTTACAATAGGAAGTCCCAGACCGGTTCCCTTTACCTTGTCGCCCATCTCGGATTTCTCCTGGGAAAACGGGTTGTACATATTCTTCTGGAACTCTTTGCTCATGCCGATACCATCATCCCGGACATACATGCGGATGCCGACCGTTCCTTCCTCATCGCCTTCCTTCGGCCGGATCCGTTCAGAGACAAATTCTATCGTACCGCCTGTAGGCGTGAACTTCGCCGCATTTGAGAGCAGATTGAAGAAAATCTGGCTGAAACGCAGCCTGTCCACCAGGATGCAGTCCACGCCGCACTCCATGCGGAAAATAAACTGAATGTGTTTCTCATCGATCAGCGGTTTGATTACCGTCTGGATGGACTCTGCAAATTCTTCTCTCGTAAACGGTGATTCGTGTAACGTCATCTCCCCATTCTCTATTTTGCTGAGATCCAGAATATCGTTGATCAATCCCAACAGGAACTGACTGGAAGAATCGATCTTATTCAGATATCTGTGGATATTATCCACATTGTCCTCTTGCTTGGCCAGATGGGTCAGGCCGATGATCGCATTCATAGGCGTACGGATATCATGGCTCATTCTGGACAGGAATTCCGACTTAGCCTGGGCGGCGGACTCTGCTTTTTCCGCAGTCGCCTCCAGCTCCACATTCTTATCCTCGATTTCCCGATACAACTCTCTCCTGCGCTGATCCTCGATTGCCACATCGCACCAGACATAGATGACAGCATAGCTGGCATTGATGATCAGCCAGCCGGGATGCGCCAGCTGTACCCAGGTAAATGCTGCCGTAATCACGAAAAAGGTCAACAGCAGAACTGCCTCAAACCGTGAAGTGATTCTTTTCCAACAAAAAAGCACCAGCAAAATACCGATTGCGGAGTACAGCATAATAAAACCGACTCCTACAGGCATAAACAGAATTCCTCTGGTATACTCCATAGTATCGGAGAGCCGGAAGAACAGGCCTGTGAACGGATTGCTCAGTGCAATGAAAATATAAACAACATATGGAATTATAATGATCGACAATCTCTCCAGCAAAGACCGCAGTGTGTCCCACGGGTGGACCAGGACGTAGGCATATCCCACCCAGACAGCAGCTAACAGCGGCATACTTGCCACATAAATCGTCATTAAGATCTGATATACCCACCAGTTCGTTGCGCTGTTCATGGCAATGGACGAGGCGATATCAATGATTACACTTACGATGCTAAATACCAACACAAAGTAAAATGCATCACTTTGTACATTCCTCTCCGCAATTCCTTCTCTTTGCCTCTGCTTCCGTATTTTTCGCAGACCGAACTCTTTGATAAACATGATCAAAAAGACCGCCAGTGCGAATACATCCGTTTCTACATGCCACATAGCTTGCTCCTTTGTAACTTCTCGCCTGTTAACAGTTCCCTTAAGTCTATCCCAGTTCAGTGGCATTTTGTAACTCTCAGAACCCCATCTACGTAACCGCATCTTCGTAGCTTTTCCGGGTATCTGAACAATTACGGAATTTTCAAGATAAAAGAAATATTTCAAATATGGAAGTTTTAGCTATCTAATCTAAATCCGAATATCTTAAAAAAATAGGGAATCGTCCGGCACTACACCAAACTCTTCCCTATCTTTTGGACAAGTAAAAATTCCATATATCAGGACAGCCCACCGTAGTGCTGTACTCCGCTTTGTCGAAATTTCCTAACAAATCCCGAGACTTAGATAAACTATAACATACACTATATGGTTTGTCGAATGATTTTTTATAATTTCTTTATATTTTCTTAACAATTACAGACATTTTCTCATTTTTCGCTTATATATTGCTCAAATAGCTCTCAGAGGATTCATAAATCGCTCTTATTCACAATCGAAAGCATTACTTCCATCATTTTCGCTGCATCGATTGGCTTCGCGATGTGCCCGTTCATTCCCCGGGCAAATGCCATCTTCTTATCTTCTTCAAAGGCATTGGCCGTCATGGCTATGATGGGAATCTCAGCCTTCGCCGGATCACTGAAATGCCGGATACTCTGTGTTGCCTTGTACCCGTCCATATTCGGCATCTGGATGTCCATGAGGATCAGGTCATAGGTACCGGCAGGCATCTGATCCAGTCTGGAGATACACTGTATGCCGTCCTGCACACGATCCACCACCGCTTCCATCTCTTCCAGGATTGCCGTAGCGATCTCTGCATTCAGATCATTGTCCTCTGCCAGCAGGATATGTTTTCCCCGGAGAATCTCTTTTCCGTTTCTGTCGGGAGTCTCCGTTTTCCGGGGTTCATAATATGCCTCATCTGCGATCTTGTGCTGCAGGATCACAGTGAATTTGCTTCCCTTGCCCAACTCACTTTCGACGACAATGCTGCCTCCCATCAGATCCACCAGCCGCTTCACGATCGGCATTCCCAATCCCGTTCCTGCAGCCTTGCCTATGGTCGTATTATGCTCTCTGCTAAAGGAATCATATAATTTCGGAAGATAATCCTTGCTCATTCCGATACCGTTATCGATTACCTCCGTTTTCAGATTGATATAGCCTTCCAATGCACAGGGGATCTCCTGCAGCTTTACCGTTACGGTCCCCCCGGCAGAGGTGTATTTTATGGCATTGCTGATGAGATTGGTAAAGATCTCACTGATCTTTGCGATATCACACATAATGTGTTCATGTTCCACCTGCATCTCATATGTCAGACAAATATCCTTTTTCTTCGCCTCTCCGTCAAACACTTCACATATTTCTTTTAAGATATCCCCTACCTTGGAATAATTCTCATCAATTTCCGTTTTTCCGCTTTCGATCCGCGCCATATCCAGCACATTGTTGATAATGGACAACAGCAGATTGCCGGACTGCTCTATCTTTTCCTGATAGTCCAGCAGTTTCGGATCCGTCAGATCCTTTTTCATCAGCCGGTTATAACCTAAGAGGGCATTCATCGGCGTACGGATATCATGCGACATATTGAACAGGAACTCGGATTTCGCCGCATTCGCAGCTTCCGCCTGCACCATGGCTTCCTTCGCCTTCGCCTCTGCGATCCTGGCTTTCTTCAATAATACAAGGATTGCTGACAAAATGATCGCAAATGCCGCCAGAAAAGCGGCCAATACCGCCGACAGGTTATCCTTGATAAAATCAGTCAGCGTTACCTTTTTCATGGAATCCTCGTACATCGTCACAGCGCCGGACAGCTTGGAGGTTTGTATATTTTTCAGCGTTTTATTCAAGATCGACAGAAGTTCGGTATTCCCTTTCAGCACCGCAAAAGAGGTCTCGCAGGTCTGCCTTAAGAACATGCTTCGCATTTTTCTGTCATTGACATACTGCATCAGCTGACCGCATCTTACGACCATACAATCTGCCTGCCCACTTTTCACCATTTTCTCGGCAGCATCATAGGAATCACAATCGATGATCTTCCAGTCCGGATAGTTGTAGGACAGATACCATTTCATCTTAAGGTTGTCCTGTTCCACCGCTACCGTGTTCTCTGCGTTTTCATCAAAATAATCCTGCGCGGTGACCACTGCCAGAGGGTAAGTCAGGACGGTATTGGATAAAGCAAGGTCGTTTCGCTCCGCATAATACGGATTCTGACCGGCATGGAAGATCAGATCGATGTCTCCGTTTTTCAATGCCTGCAGCTGCTCTCCCTCGGAAGGATAGCAGATCAATGTAAAGTTTAATTTCTGATCCTCCAGGCAGTCGGACGCATAGACGACGTAATCGTTGATCACGCCTGACATTTCGCCGGTTTTCTCGTTAAATGTACTAATACCGGCATCGTAGTTCACCCAGCCGATCCGGATATCTCCGTGCTGTGCAAGCCAGTCCTTTTCCTCTTTCGTCAGAACCGCCAGTGCCTGTGAAGAAAGATAGCGTTTGTAAAGGTCGTCCGCGTAAAACGGGTTCTCATTTTCCATCGCACGCATGGCATTGTCCAGTTCTTCTTTCAGATCCGGACGGCTTTTGCTGATACCATAATAAATATTCGAACCGCCGACCATAGCGATCGCAGACATACCCATATCTACCCAGATGGGTGTCTCCGTGGAGATCACCCCGTCGATCTCACGATTTTCGAACAGTTCCGTCGCGCGCTCCACACTGTCTACATCGATATGCGCTGTCTCTATCCGGTGTTCTTCTTCCCAGGCGGTGAACTCCGTCGCCTGCACACTCTGCTCCATCACGCCGATCCGCCTGCCATTCAGAGTGGACAGGTCTGCTGCAGAGATATCAGTATTCTTAAGATCCGCATACAGATAATATCTCTCGGTTCCCATGGGGAGATCGGAAAACAGCATCGCAGCAGCACGGTCTTCTGTGTAAGACATGGATGCCATAATGTCGATTTCCCCGTTTTCCAGCTTCTCCAGGAGTTCTCCCCAGTCGCCTTCTATGTATTCATAATTCCAGCCGGTATATGCCGCTATGTTCTGCTCATATTCGTAGGCATATCCGCTTCGCTCACCGTTCTCGCCGCTGATGTGATAAGAGTCCTCGTACCAGCCTACCCTGACGGTTTCCGCTGCTTTTGCCGGCTCTGCCGTCTGCTGCTCCGTTGTCTGCTGCCATGGCTGCTCCGCTGTATTCTCCGCCGCTTTTCCGGCTGCCGGTTCTACTTTTCCCTCCCGAGATATCTCTGCGGACGCGGCAAGCGGCATCGGCAGTGCGGATATCATGGATAGGCTCAGCAAAAAGCAGACAGCTCTGCCTGCAACCCGTATTTTATCCTTCATCGTAGTGTATCCTCCTACCTTACCAGCCCCATGTTGCTACGGTATTCCTCATTGAGCTGCCGCAGTTCCTTCTCTCCGTTGATGTACGGTTCATAAAATGTATCGACAGACCCACCGCCCAGATTGTCACAGCCGTTGCAGAAATCACAGGCTCCGCCACACTGGTTTAAGCCCTCCTGCACAATTCGGATGCGTTCCTCTCTCGTGGTATCTTTGATTAGTATACTTTTGATCTCCATGGTATTGTCACCTCTGATACTTGGTATCTGACATTCTATCCGATTCACTTAACGTAATTACGTCACCTGTTTCATTTTTATTATAAACCAGCCACAATAAGAATTCCATAACTTAATTCCCATTGTGGCTGTCATTTTACACTAATTCAATTTATATACAGAACACCGCATACAATGGCACAGATTTAATATCATCCACCATTCCAAAGTTTCTTGCAGAAATTCTGATGCAATAAGCCGGTTTATATTTCTCACGATAAATCATCATACTTTTCGCTTTCACATGATTTCCGGCCTTGCACTCTACAGGAATCACGTGGTTATCCCTGACGATCAGGAAATCCACTTCGGCTGTTCCATCAGATTCCCAATACATTAATTCGTAACCCCTGCTTTTTAACGCGCAGGCCACATAGTTTTCAGAATAAATGCCACGAAATCGCTCTGATTCCTCACTGAGCAGTCGCTCAAGATTCATCTGTGTACGTGCCGATAAAATTCCAATATCACTATAATATAATTTGAATGAGGTTAAATCCAGAAAAGCTGCCGGTGGCATAAATCCCTGCGTACATTTTACACATTTATTCACAATCCCCGCGCGGATCAGCCAATCGATGGAATCACCATATTGGGAAGCCCTTGCTCCGCTTTTAATCAATTTATACTGAAATTTTTTACTGTCTTTCGCCAACTGCGATGGCAAGGAGTCGTAACATTCAAAAATTTTAACTGTTTCTCCTGCTTTTGCATATTTTGTCATATCCGCGATATAGGAATCCAACAGCATTTGCCGAATTTCTTGCTGCTTCAGGGTTGCCGATGAGTTGAAATATGCCATTACCGCTGCCGGCATTCCACCAACAATACAATAATGATAATATTCCATGAGTGCTTCCTGATGTAATGTCTCAGGCAATGCTATGTTACTGTCGAAATGCTCCCGTATCGTGTCTGCCAGCAGGTCTTTTCCCCCTGCCCACAGATATTCTTCAAAATCCATGGGATACATGGTCAGCATCTTGACTTTTCCAACAGGGAAAGAATATTTCTCACGGTTCAAAGCAACCCCTAACAGACTCCCTGCCGCAATTACATGATATTCCGGTGCTTCCTCCGCAAAATATTTTAAAGAAGTCAATGCTCTCTCGCACATTTGAATCTCATCAAATAGGATAAGCGATTCCCCCGGTACAATTCTCGTATGAAAATACTTCTCCAGTAACTGTATTACAGCATCGGCATGGATGTCTGCATCGAAAAATTTTCCGATACTCTGATCGGCTTCAAAATTGACATAGACAGTATTTTTAAATGCATTCCGGCCGAGCTGCTGCATAACATATGTTTTCCCCACCTGTCTGGCACCATATAACAGCAGGGGCAGGCGCTCCGTTGTCTCTTTGGTCCATGCAATTAACTGTTCTGTTATTTTTCTTCTCATACCGGATACCTCCTCTCTTATCATATTTTATTTTATGCCATTCGTCAATATTAATGTGATATTTTACATTTTTTCGTTGCAATAAATGTAATAATTGTCATTGTATTAGGAACCCGTTAGGTATATATTCCACGTACCTGCATGAATTACGCTTTTTTCGACATGAACGACAAGGATTCGCATATAGTATTTTTCCTAAGATACCGTTATAATGTTTTTATACAAAAGCGGAGAAGGGGGAAGGGATTACATGAAAATTGCGATATGCGATGATGATAAGAATGAGCTGTTCCGGATACTGTCTGTTCTCGCAGATTACCAGACACAGCGGAATATAGAATTTTCCTACAAGCCCTTCGACAACAGTACGGAGCTCGCATCTGCTCTGCTGCAGGAACGGTATGATATTTATTTGTTAGATGTGGTGATGCCGGGACTGAACGGCATCGAACTGGCGAAAGAGATCCGGAGCTGTGACAGGGCAGCGGACATTATTTTTCTGACGTCTTCTCCCGAATTTGCGGTAGAAAGTTATACCGTGAAGGCTTCCAATTATCTGGTAAAACCCGTTTCAAAAGACCGGCTGTTCGAAGCTCTGGATGACATCATGCGTACCAGAACAGAAGACCGAGATTCCTGCCTGGTATTGAAGAGCAGCGTCGGGGTGCACAAGGTTCGGATTTCTGAAATCATCTATGTAGAAGCATTGAACCGAAAAGTGATTTATTATCTGAAAAACAACAGCCAGATCACATGTGTGGAAAAATTCGCCTCTGCCTGCGATCAGCTGCTGCAACACCCGGAATTTCTCCTTGCACACCGCTCGTTTCTGGTAAACATGAACTATATTCGCAGAATCGACGCAACCGACCTATATCTGGCAAACGACAAATGCCTTCCGCTTGCCCAGCGCAGGATCACGGAAATCAAGAAGCTCTACCTTGCTTTTCAAATGGAGGAATCAATATGATCGACCTTGCATCGCTTTTAGGACTTATCAATTACGGCTTTGTCCTTTTCTTCGGTATTGTGATGTCTCTCTACCTTGCAGATATTCATTTTGAGGACAATAAGGTACCCTACGTTGCCACCATTTTCGCTTTGGGTGCGGTACAGCTTCTGTCTTACCTTATTATGGGGGAAAATCTGCTCTATAAATGCTATCCCCTGCTCATACACCTGCCCCTGATCCTCCTGATCCGCTTTGCCTTTCACCGGAATATCTATATTGCGACGATCTCTGTGCTGTCCGCTTACCTGATGTGCACTCCTAGAAAATGGTTCGGCACACTGGCAGCCTCCTTTTTCCACGGCAGTCCGATTGTAGCCAATCTCGTCTCTATCTGCGTGACCATTCCGCTGCTGTATCTGGTCATCCGTTATATTGCGCCCTATATCATCCGTCTGCAATATGAGAATAAGAAGACACTGTTGCTCTTTTTCCTGCTGCCGCTTTCTTATTATATTTTGGAATACACTCTAACCGTTTACACGGATCTGTTGTATACCGGTGGTCCTGTCATTATTGATTTCATGGACAGCTTCCTTGTGCTCTTCTTTTTTATCCTGGCAATGGTGTCGCTGGATTTTTCCAATAAAAAAAATACAGCGGAACGTGAAAATCTGCTGCTTACCACGGCAGCCACGCAGGCACAGAAGGAGATTGCACAGTTATCCGCTTCCCAGAAACAGGCGTCCATCTATCGTCACGATCTGAGACATCACATGACCTTTGTGCAAAACTGTATTACGGAAAACAAGCCCCAGCAGGCTTTGGAATATATTCACCAGATCTGTGCCGATATCGATAACAGCCGCGTGATCAGATACTGTGAAAACGACGCTCTGAACCTGATTCTCTCTTCCTATGCCGGTCAGGCGTTAGATACCGGAATCGAGTTGAAACTTTCCGTGACTGCTTCTGATTTTTCACGTTTTCAGATCACCGATCTCTGCAGCCTTTTTGCAAATGCTCTGGAAAACGCGATTCACGCCTGTGAAAAGATTCCTGCTCCCGGGAAACGTTATATTACGTTAAAAGTTTACGAAAAAAATAACCGGATCTGTATACAGATAGCAAACAGCTATCTACAGAATCCGGTATTTGAAAATGAGATTCCTGTCTCACACGAACCCAATCACGGCATCGGCGTAAAAAGTATGATCTCTGTCGTGGAAAAATATCACGGAGTGTATGGATTTTTTGCTGAGGATGGGGAGTTCCGGTTCCAGGCATCGCTGTAAAAATTAAACCTCAAAATCGCAGATTATAAGGTTTAATAGAGGCGCAGACCGGATTTGAACCGATGGATCCACGCAATCTATAACGACGAGCAGGTGTAAGGCTCTGGCATCGTCCCTGTTGTATACTTTCGTAACTGCACTGACAATCCGCTAATCAGTTACACCGAGCTAGGATCTGTTTTATCATCCACATAATATCTGCCACTCATAAAAAATCTTTTCCGTTATTATATTTCGACTACCTTCTCTATAAATTCACCTACGATTTCGGTATAGCTCTATCCATTCATCCAATGTAAGCGGCTCATTGGTCTGCTCTGCCATCCCCCAGGATAAATCGCCTATTATGACGACTTCATCATTCTTCCGGACCTTTCCATTCCACTTCTGTATCATGTATTCATTCATTTCTTCCACACTAGCGAATCCCCTATGGTCCATCTTGGTATTCATATTCCCATGAAAGAAATGCAAATCTGCTATATAATATCTCAAATAATCACTTCCTATCTAACATATTTACTGCCTCCACAATATATCCGTATGCTTCCAATTTCGCCTTTTTCATATAAGTGAGCTTATTATATTCTTGTAATGCAATCTTGGAATCTATGTACTTTTCGGGATTTGTTATCATAGGACATGCCTCCTGCCCAGTCAATACACTCGCAGCAAGATACATTACCTCACATGCATAAAGTGCAGCATATTCCCCATTATATTTTGTCTTATAAATATGTCCTCTTATTCCACTTAAGCCTTTTTTGTAATAATCATAATCGTTAGCCAAAACATTTCCTCTGCCTATAATACAAGCACAGGCATCTATTGTATCCTTTAATACTTCATCCTTACTTATCTCTAAACCCCGATATGCCAGTTCCGTTTTGACAATCTTATTATAAGTGCTTTTCACCTCTGCAAAATTGTCCATTTCCCTAAACAGAGTCATGCAATCAAACATCTGCTTCATAATCTCAAGTTCTTTAGAGATGCCAAACGGTATTCCGGTAGTATGTGGTGCAAACGCTGTCAACTTGTCTCCCAGAATACAATTTATATTAGGTATTCTAACCATAATGTCCGGCTTCTCTACTAAAAGCAGCTCATTTTCAATGTTTCTGGTTACTAAGGAAGAATAATTATTTTCCTCAAACAGTACATCCAATAAAATAGTTACTTCTCGCCCTGACATCGGCGAAAGATATATAAACTTAAAATGTCTTTTCTCAATGTTATTTTTTCCGATTCTCTTATGTTCATCTACTCGAATAAATGGAAAAATCTTACCCGCCTCTTTAATATATGAATCGATGTCTGTGTCAGGCTCAACAATAATATCAATATCTGTAGATAAGCGCATTGGTCTTTTCAGCAGAAGCATAAGGCAGGTACCCCCTTTAAATATAAAAGGCAACCCAACCCTTGTAATTGCTTCCAATAAACCAAATGCATATAAAACACGTTCCAGCAGTGCTGGATCATTTCCACTATCAAGCCTTAATTCTTCTATATATTCCTTGCTGAAATTTTCTCTCGTTAGCATATTCTCTCTTTCTACTTTAAATATTTACTGATTTTTTCAACGGCATTTCTTCTCTTTGCATAGCGTAACATTTTCTTGTTATCCACATGATACCTTTCCATAATCATTTCCACCATATCCGGATATTCACTCGGACTAAACAGATTTCTAATTACCATTTCTGCGAAAATATCAACTAGCAATTTTTCAATTATCATATCGTGTGGATTTTGCTTATCTTTTGGAGCTTCGCTTATTCGGTCCACAATAATGATACAATTTTCACTCCAATATCTCTGTAGACTTTCTTTATCAGGTTTATATAAGACTCTTCCTCTATATTTTTCTTGCAAAAAATCAAATAAAAAACCTCCTAATTCCTTTTCCATTTGCACAATGATTGTATTATTAGCAATCTGATGATTTAAAAATTCATTGAGCAGATACGATTCAAATATGCAAAAGTCTGCTAAGGGATATTCTTCTTCAATTACTTTCTTTATTTCTTTTGCGTCCTCGCTATACAACGGTACATATATCCTGCTTACGTCTTTACTTTGACAATAAGAATTATAATCAACTCTATAAATTAGCTCCTCTTCTACAAGCTGCGAAACAATCCACTTGAAAGAATTGTAATTTAGTTCCGGATTTTCACATCGTAATGCCTCAAATAAATCATTTCTTGAAAAAATTTCATTTCCGAATTGTTTAACAATATTTTCATATATCATTCTACTCGTTACCTCATATCTTTGTGGCAAATACTTCTTTTTTTGCCGCAAAGATATTGTAACATACTCACTATTCATTTTTCAACATATATCTTTCTGGCACTTTTTTGCCGCAAAGACATATATTAAATCATTTTATACTTTCTTCTGCATCTGCTCTATATCCAATACATAGCATCTAAGATAAGATGCGGTGAATTGATGGCAATATCCAGAAATGGAATTGTTACTCCACCTTATGAAACAATTTTATTTGATTCTAACGATTTTAAACGGAGTTACAAAAAAATAAATCCCTAAAAACCATGATTTTTAGGGATTTTTGAGAGGCGCAGACCGGATTTGAACCGGTGGATACTGGTGTTGCAGACATAAACGACGATTTTTTTAACCGCTATAATACTAGGTTTCTAAGGTCATTTAAAACCGAGTTCCACCCTATTCCACTTAAAAAAATGCCTTCTAGGCTGTAAAATGCTACTTAGAAATGAATACCACCTTATCCAACTATATTCACTTTTAGACTGATTGTTTACTTACGAATATAGGGGGTAATTATGGACTATCAGATTGAAATTAAACAGATTGTGGACTATCCACGCTGCAGAATTTATAGAAATTTTTTAAGAGATCTTATGGAAGATAGGAATATCCGAACAAACGGAAGTTCCTATCTTTTTTATTACATGACACTTTGCTCCTTTGCAAACTTCAGGAGCTCCTATAAGCGGATAGAAGGAATCTCCTACCTTATCAGTCCCGGAGAATGGATCTGTACGCTTTCTGAGTTATCGGAGTGGTTCCGTGTCCGCTTCCAGCACCAGGCTTTATCAATTCTTGACTTCCTACAGTCTAAGCATTACATCACTTATAGCAAACTCGCCCAGGGAAATCTGATCAAATTTACGATATCAGACTGGAAAACAACAATACCTGGCTCGAATATAACTATCCTTGCATGAAAGATACTGGATTTTTCTTTTTTCCGATATCGTTGATACATGAACTTATTAGCATGCCATAATGGCACGATATAAGCGACAGTGTGACGATATGGGAATTATCTTTTCAGTAGATATTCGCAGCGGTGTACTGAATTTCATGTCTGACAGCGATCTCACTTCTCTTTTTTGTAATCTTTTGGATAATGCCACGGAAGCTGCAAAAAGGGTTCCCGAATCTTATGTCGAAATTAATATATCCAAGCGGGAAAATACTCCGTTTGTATTAATCACGGTTGTCAATTCCTGCCGTGTGAATCCATTTAGAGGCAATGATGGCATACTTATTTCTACCAAACCAGACAAGCATGTCCATGGATTCGGAATTAAGAGTATCCAAAAGGTATGTAAAAATTATAATGGAGATATCCAAATGTACTACAGTGATGACACTTTGACTTTCCACACCATTATAACAATCAGATTGCAGATGTCCCATAGCAATACTCAATAATTTAAAGAAAACAGGCAGATACTTACCTTTTATAGATAATGTATCTGCCTGTAACTGTGTAAATCTAATCAATGCATTCTAATATTTAGTATTTTGAAAAACCTCCAAAGTTCAAACTGTTTAAGATTCTATCAATTCCTTCCCCTGAAGAACGGCTGCTACCTCCTCAGGTCTCTTCTCAAGAATGTCTGCGATCTGTCCTGCTGAGAATCCTTTTTTCTGCATCATACGAATGGTTAATGCAACCCCTTCTTCTCTTCCCTGCTCCATGCCTTTTTCCATGCCTTTTTCCATGCCTTTTTCCATGCCTCTCTTCAAGGCTTCTTCTTCGATTCCAAGACTTAAGTTACACATAACCTTCACATCCTCTCTCATTTCCGTTTCCAGCGGAATATCATATTCCTCACCGATGATCTTCAGCTTCTCATTTACCGTAAGTGTCCCCGACAACAGTGCTCCTAACAGTCTGTGCAGTTCATAAGCTTTCTCCTGTCCTGCCAGGTCTTTTGCAAGTCCTATCATTACAATATTGAACAGGTCGAGCTTTCCCTTCCATTCCTCACACCCTAACAGGTCATCTTTCGTCAGATGAATGTGTGCAAGACTGTTCTCCTCCATATTTAAGCACACCCAGATCGAGTAAACTCTCTTGATGTCGTCATACGCAGAGTTTTCAAAATCTCTCTCCTTCTGGGAAGAAATCAGGCGGCTCACATAAAAGATTGCACGGTTTAAGATCTGGTATTCTGTCGGGAGTCCCTTCTGTGCTTCCACGTTAATGATCATCTGGGTCAGGCCGTCCCTCATACGTACATAAAATACGATATCAAATCGCACCATGCCTTCCGTGATCTCTTCATTCTCCGTGTTGAACCCGGCCACCCTGCTTCCATCTGCGCTTTTCTCTACATTGGTAAGCCCCGGTTCTACCGGCACACACCCGATGTATGGTGTTCCTTCGATCAGCGGCACAACATCTTTAGGATCCATTCCCTTAAATTCTTCCACACACTTTACCAGAATATGCGAGAGAATGCTTTTTTGTCCCAGCAGGCGCTTTGCGCTTTCATCATACTGAGCCTTTTTGTCTGCAGCCTGCACTGCGTTCTTCAGTTCCGTGTTCATTGGCCTCTCCTCCTTTTTCTCCTGGGATATAGTCATCCCGGAAAGGATATGACCACATCTTTATTATAATTATTTTGCGAGGAGAAAACAACCGTTTTTGCCTCTCCTTACAAAAAAAGTGCCAAATATCTGCCACAGTTCTATCGGAGATATTTTGACACTTTTCAATCATATACAGCGTATGCTTCTTCCTTCCGTCTCACTATCTGCGGAATGCACAAAAATCAATTACAATGACACAGTAACACATATTCCCTGTATACGTCAACCGGAAATGTCTTACAATTTTTTCATACAATTTTTTCATCAAAGCAGGAATTATGATGTTAATATAGAAAAGTTCTGAGATAATTTAGGCAAGCATTTTAGCGTTAATTAATCATTTAATTTTTCGATATACTAAATATGTCGGATGGTATACAATGCAAAATATTCGTTGGATGTAATTCTGAGGCAGGCACATACTATATATTCAAAAATATGAATGTGCATTTTTACTTTCACAGGAGGAATAACTATTATGCAGAAAGAAAAGAGAACTTTTATTACTATGGCTCAACATTTGTATAAACAAGATATTATCTTTATATACACTGACAAGTACAATCACCCACATATCCATATCACAGAGACAGTAAGTTGGGTAAAGAATCGTAATCCAAAAGTCAAAAATAAATATGTTGCCATTATCACACCGCCGAAATATCCCCGAAGCGTAAGAGATGTTCCGCTTAATCAGGAAGCTCTTTATTGCCTGAAACTGATGGAGCAGCATTATTTTACTGGGTTTTTGCGATATGCACGTCTGCAAGAATGTTGTTTCTGGATAAGAAAAAACTCCGGAAACAACTAAGTTTCCGAAGCCCTTTGGGAAGAGGCGCAGACCGGATTTGAACCGGTGGATACTGGTGTTGCAGACCATTGCCTTACCACTTGGCTACTGCGCCATATTTAAATAAATGACTCCAACGGGAATCGAACCCGTGTTACCGCCGTGAAAGGGCGATGTCTTAACCGCTTGACCATGGAGCCGCGTGTTATCGCCGCTTGGCGTATCAATACATTTGATAAAAAAACTCCCCGAGTAGGGCTCGAACCTACAACAACTCGGTTAACAGCCGAGTGCTCTACCATTGAGCTATCGAGGATTATATACTTTACAACCTACT
>JBNMHS010000012.1:0-48962 GCA_050872885.1 Acetatifactor sp. | reverse complement strand
CTGCTGTACTGTCCTCCCGGGGTACGGCTGATGGAATACCCGAACTCCGCGTAAACGAAGCAGGTGAATCCGGAGCAGTCCGTTCCTCCCGACAGACTGGAACCGCCGTGAACATAGCGGTTGCCCAGATACTGTTTTGCATAATCAATGATTCCCTGTCTGAGTTCCGCATTGGAAGTATACGTGGTCGACGGAAGTGTGATATTCGTGATCACTTCCGGTGTCTCCTGTTCCGTGCTCGCCTCTCTGGCCTGTAATGCTTCCTGCGCTGCGATCTCCGCCTGTTCCTCTTCGATCGTCTTCGCATAGATGAATTCTTCGGAAATCGTCACATAATCTACCGAAACGTATCCGGTTTTTGCTTCCGTGTATTGTACTTTCAGCCAGTCACCGTCATTTTCAAGAATCTTTACCTTTTCCCCGTTATCGATATAGCCGATACGCTTTGCATCCATCGCCGCATCCTGTCGCACATTCAGGCGGTCTGCCGTAACGGTCGCATATCTGGTCACATAATTATCCACAACTTCGGCAGCTGCATCTCCGTAGATAAAGAATTCAGCTTTGATATATCCTTCCACGTTCCCGGAGACGATTTGGAACCAGTCCTGATTCTCTCCTGCAACCGACAAAATCTGTGCTACGGCTCCGTCGTAGATTTTCCCCACTACCGCACTGTCCGTGTTGGGTTCTGTCCTGACGTTCACGTAATTCGTCACGTTGGCGATTGCCAGGGAAGCATACTCATCTTCATTCGTATCCTCTACCGACGCCTCATCCACCGGTACATCTGCAGGATCCGGTGTTTGTTCTTCTGCTCTCGGGTCTTCCGTTTCCGCACCCTGTACCGCCAGAAGATCTTCTATGGTGATCTCTCCTGTTGCAGGAATCGGTTCTACCGCTATATGGTGCACTGTTTCTGCTGAATACACCTCTGTCTCAGAAGCAACTGTCAATAGTGATGCCTCACTCTGTATCATTAGTTTATCTGCACGTGCAGCACCCGTGAGGATTCCCCCGGACAGCGCCACTGCAAGTGCCATTACAATTCTTTTTTTCATCTGATTACCTGTTGTTTTCTTGGTTCATTTGCCTATATTAGCAATATGTGTCATTGCTAAATACAGCCATATTTCTGATATGCCAGTTTTCTTCCGGCTATCCACAAAGCCGAAATGCAATAGTATCATTGATTTAAAACACGATACCCATAGATATTCTGTGGATAGTTTTGGATTATAACACATTTTCTACCAAGAAACAACTTTATACTCTTTCAGCGAAATCCCTGTAAAACAGAACCTCTGTTGCCTGACTTCTTTATGACTGCTTCCAAACGCTGATCGCGTTCGTCATCCGCCGGTCGATATCTACACGTGTCTGCCTGCATTCCTCCGGGTATTTTTTTGCCGCTTGGAATGCCATCTTGACGAACAGCCCTGATCCCACCGGCAGCATGATTTTTATCATTCCTTCCGGGAAAACAAAGTGCGTGCCGTGCGCATAAACCACAGTCTCCACGTCGCAGTTATGCGGTTTTTCCGCCAGGCGTGCTTCCATGCGGTGAATGTATTTCGCCGTATTCCACAATACGTCATCTTCCGCACCGATCAGCATAAGTTTCCCACGGATGTTCTCGATGGGGATGTATTCTTCCGGTTGGATCGGATGTACCGCCTCGGAATCATCAAACAACTTGCGGGAATTGACCATATCACCAGTACGCTTTGACTCTGCAGCAATCACCTGCCAATACTGCGGATGCCGATAACAGAACGGCATATAGGGCAGCGGTTTGCCATGATAGGAAAACAGTGATTCCCCTTCGATCGGCCACTCCTTGCAGCCGTCTTTCTTTCCCTGCATAAAGCCCTGCCACACAAAATCACTTGGTGTCATTGCAACCGTCAAGCTGATCTGCGGAAACATCGCTGCCGCTGTCAGTGCAAGGGTTCCAGTGGTAGAAGCTCCGGCGATAGCGATTTTTTTGTTTCCATGCGCTTCCAGCCGGGATATTGCCGTTTCGATCCGTTCCAACGGATAATTGTGATGTCCGTAATCTTTCTTGCCGGGTGACATGGTGAGGACATTGATGCCCTGCCTCCAGAGCCATTTCACCGCCGAACGCGCCATATAATCCTCCGGGTCATCTCCCAGCATGGCAATTATGGCACAATCGGAACCGACTTTGTTCTCCCAATAGGCTCCGTAGAATCCGTCCGTTTCAGCGTCAAAATGAATGTGTTTCATGGTTTCCTCCTTTATAGATTCTGTTTTTAGTTAGTTTTTGCTAACCTATGTATTTTTGAAAGACCGCATTCCTGCGGTCTATTCACTATCTGTGCAATTCATGTTATCAATATATTTAACTACACGATAACATTATCCCATTGAGAAGTCAAGTCGACACAAGAATTCGAGGCACCCTAAATCCGGTTAAAAAATCTGTCCCGGCAGTTTCTTCTTTTCCTTATAGGGGAACTCTTTATCAAACGCTTCCGCTTCCTGTTCATCCACGTAATACCCTTCCGGCGCTCTGTATACCCCTGTTATGCCATCTAGATACCCGGAAATCAGTTCCCGGCATAGGAAGAAAGGAACCTCCTCTTCTTCCATCCCATGATATCGGATGCCGAATTCACTTGCCGGCCGGAATCCGCTTTTTCCATAAAAATCAATATTTCCCTCCATACATATTGCTCCGTATCCCAGTTCTTTCGCCTTTTCCAGGGAATCGTCCAGTAATATCTTTCCATATCCCTTTCTCTTAAGCTCCGGGGTGATGCAGATCGGCCCCATGGTCACGATCGGAATGCTTCTGCCGGAATCCGCAGCAATCTCCGCCTTCATAAACATATTCTGCCCAATCAGCTGTCCGTCCAATGTCATACATAAATCCAGTTCCGGAATGAATGCCGGATCCGATCTTAACTGATGAAGCACATAATGTTCCAGGCATCCGGGACGGTACACATTCCAGAAGCTTTCTCTTACCATATTTTCCACGGCACGGTACTCATTTTCCTGTTCCAATCGAATTACAATATTATTTTTCATTTTTGTCAATCCTTTCGTAACATCTCACATACCTTTAACAAATTCCTTTAACGCTTTTTCCAACTGCTCTTTTACCTTTTCCTTATCAGACTCAGGAGTGCCGTCATATAAGCTGTAATAGAAGAACATAATTGCATAAAATGCCGTTACATTCGTACCGGCATCCCCTATCCCGATACTCTCGAATAAATCTTTCACATATCCTGCCGGTCCGGCTGCCAGATACTGCTGGTACAGGGCCTGCATCTCTTCATTTCGAAACTGCTCTAAAGTAAGCATCTTGCGAAACGATGATGCGAAATCATCCTCCGTCCAATAGACAAACATATCTTTGCTATATCCAACAATCTGATCTAACGATACCGTTCCGTATTTTTCAGGCATATTTTCCTTCTCGTCTTCCGGCATATCATGCTCCCCTGCCTGCTCGCCGTCTCCCTGTTCCATACGTTCCACGATATGGTCAAAGATATCTCTCTTACTCTCATAATGCCTGTATAAGGCACCTTTGGTGATGCCGAGTTCCCCCGCGATCTGGCTGACCGATACCGCTTCATACCCGTCCCGCGCGAACAGATGGAGCGCAGCCAGTAATATTTCTTCCTTTGTATTTCCCATATGCATTACCTCCATAAAAATAAACGACCGTTTACATGATTTTATTTTAGTAAACGATCGTTTATTTGTCAAGTAGATTGTATCGTATAGATTTTCTATGTTTGTATTTTATTCAAATTTTTCAGAATTGTTGATTCTGCATTTTATCAACGGAATCTAAAGCCTGCACTACTTCTTCCATCACTTAGAGCAGTCTTAATAACTGCACGAGTTCATGCGATTCTTGATCTTTAGAAATGGTTTGTCTGGTATCAAATCTTTGAAATCCATTATCAGCGTAAAACTTTAATAGTTTAGGTTGATTATTTGCCTCCAAGAATGTAACCATTCCCCCACCTAATTGCTGCATCTGCTCAACAACCGTCCATGCCAATTCCAACAATTCAGAACCTTTAATTCTTTTATTTGCCTTGCCTGCATAGTTCTTTCCAAGCTGTGCTATCAAATATGCTGCCATATTATAGCTTTGAGTTGTCTCATCCAGCTCGCTAACTCGTTTTATTTTATTCTTAGCCCGATTACTCATTTCCTCATTTACCATTTCACCCCTAACTGCTAATGGTTTTACCGCTATAGTAAAATAGCCGACAAGTAATGCGTCCTCTACTGTAAAAACTAAATATGTAACAGATTGATTTTTCTTTGTAAACTCAATCGCACTTTTTTTCAAAAACCTGTCAACATCCGGATTCATCTCACATGAAAACTCGGAGAGAATCTGTATTAGCTCATCCTCTCCGAGTCCGTTATTACCTGAAAGATAACTGCGAAGGCTGACAACCATATATTTACTGTTTGCCTGCATTCTTTCTTTTCTCCATAAATTTTCTTATATCATTAGGATCTGTCAAAAACGTTGCACTGACAGGAACACGAGTAGGTCTGTTATTGGCGGACGCTTCAATCGCATCAGCAAACATTTCAATCTGTCTTTTCCCTGATATAACAAAATTCTTAGTGATACTTGAAGTTGCCATATAAACACCTCCTTTATTAGTATAGCTGTTCTTCTACCTATTACTCAATACAAATTACATTCTTTCTAATTTCATTCTATTATGAGAACATTTGTTTTGCAACAAAAAAATTCTGAAAATTCTATAACTTTGACCGCCTCATTACTCCGCAAACAGCTTCCTCTTCCGTTCGATCATCTCATCGATCTGCTCAATATACAGCTTCACATCCTTCACATTGTCGCACCGCTCGATCCTGCCGTCCGGGAATACCCGTTTGGTAATGGAACCGGCTCCCAGTGCCACGATGGTCTGTTTCTCTTCCATGATGAGAATGTTATACAGTCCGTATTTTCCGGGCAGAGCATAGCCGGTATTCTCGAAGTTACCGGACATGTTTTTCTGGCGGTAGAGATAATAGGGTTTCATTCCCAGCTTCTCCGCACCAGCTGCCGCGATCTTCATGGTCTCATCCGTATTATGAAGCATGGATACGCCGTTCTCCTGAATCCACTGATTCAGACGGGAAGCACGCTTGATTGCCAGGGAATGCACGGTCAGGCTGTCCGGGGCCAGCTCTACCACTTTGTCAATGGTGTGCTGCACATCCTCTTCCAGTTCTCCCGGCAGTCCCAGGATCAGATCCATATTGATATTATCGAAACCGACTTCTCTGGCCAGGCTGTATGCGGTAAGCACCTGCTCCACACTGGCCTTTCTGCCGATGATATCCAGTGTCTCCTGCTTCATAGTCTGGGGATTCACGGAAATTCTGCCGACCCGGTGACGGTGCAGTACTTCCAGTTTTTCTCTCGTAATGCTGTCGGCACGGCCTGCCTCTACGGTAAATTCCTGCACAGTGGAAAAATCAAATTTGGTCTTCAAAGCCGTGATCAGTCGGTCCAGCTGCTCCGGCTCCAGTGTCGTCGGCGTACCTCCGCCGATATACACAGTATCCAGCACTTTGTCCTTAAAATTCTCCGCCACATAATCCATCTCTTTGATGACAGCATCTACATAATCGTCCACCTGCTTGCGATAGGCTGCGATGGGATAAGAAGTAAAAGAGCAATACAGGCAGGTCGTCGGACAGAAAGGAATACCGATGTACAGGCTGTAACCGCCCTCGTAGTGAATATTTTTCAACAGATCCCTCTCTCGCTTTGCGATATCAATCCCGAGCAATGCCTTCTCTTCACTGACATAATGGCTCTGCTCCATAAATTTAAGTATTTCCGCATCATCTTTTCCCTCATCCAACATGCCATACGCGATCTTCGTGGGCCGAATACCGGTGAGATTTCCCCAGGGAAGCTCCTGCCCGGTCACCTTGCTTAACGTACGGTATAAAAACCGTTTCAGACCGTTCTTATAGCCGTCCTTAATCTCTTCGGATGCCTGTTCCCAGGAAAAGACTTCCTCACCCACGCAAATCTGTGCACCGGTCTCGCTTAACGTGATGGTAATAGCTGCCTGCGGCTCCAGTTCCGCTAGCTTCTCCGGCTTTGTCTCTGGGGTGATGACCGTCACCTGTTCCTCCGCATAAAAAGCCTTCACGAGGGAATGTACATCATATTCATAGTTGGGATGAGATAATTTCACTACTTTCATTCTTGTAATATACCTTTCAGTAACCTATAAATCCGGTAAAAATTCAAATCCTTATAAATAGTCCAAAATGTATGTTAACTATCTACATTTCTTATACAGAATATACCATTCATAGCATAGCAAACCATTTATACATCAAAATTTAAGCACAGACCTCTTATCTGTGCCTAAACTTGCCGTTTCTCAATCCGCACAATACGGATTATACTTTTTCTCATGACCGATGGTCGTAAACCCGCCGTGGCCCGGACATACATTCGTGTCATCCGGCAGGGTAAACAGCTTCTCCTTCACAGAGCGCACCAGCGTACTCATACTGCCGGTAGGGAAATCCGTCCTTCCTACCGATTCCTCGAACAACGTATCTCCGCAGATGACGAATCCACCATCCGGAAAATAATAACTCACACCGCCTGCGGTATGGCCGGGAGTCGCCAGGACTTTGATTCGGATACCGTCCAGATCCAGTTCCTCTCCGTCCTTCAGATACACATCTGCGGTCACAGCTACCGGACGTCCCATATCTTTGGACAGATTGTTCTTCGTATCCAGTAAAAAATCCTTTTCTGCTTCGCCGGCATAGACCTTCACAGGTGCTTCGCCACACGCCACGGCTACGGCATCCGCTGCAGCCTTCAGTGCCTCACAACCGGTGATATGGTCAAAATGTCCGTGTGTTAAAAAAATCGCTGCCACGTGGAAGCCGTCCCGCTCCAGCTTTTCCGCCAGTTCTTTTCCCTGGTCTGCCGGATCGAATACCAGTACATTTTTGCTGCCTTCCCGATGGACATAATAGCAGTTGGTCGCATAGACGCCCAACAAAATATGTCTGATACAAATATTACTCATTCCTGTAACCATGCCTTTCCAACCCAAGCGCAGCCTAAGCATTTCTGCACTACACGCCGGGCACTTTCGAAGCAAATGTAAATTTCTCCCTTAGCCCGTGGTTCTCTCAATATCAATGACACTCTCGATGCCCCTGATCTTATCTATGATCCGGTTCAGTTCTTCTCTGCTGCTGATCTCAAACGTCGTCTGTAATGTTGCCAGTCCCTGTCTGCTGGTTCTGGTATTCATGGATATAATATCGATATTCTTCTCCGTCAAAGCTTTGGAGATATCTGCTAACAGGCCGTTACGGTTGTTCGCATAAATCTTGATCTCTGCCAGATATTTTTCTGCATGTGCCTCCTCCGGCTGCCACTCGGCATCGATCAACCTCGCTCGCTCCAATTCCGGCAGATTGATGATGTTGATACAGTCGGTACGGTGGATGGAGATACCTCTTCCTCTGGTCACATAGCCTACGATTTCGTCTCCCGGTACCGGAGAACAGCATTTGGAAAAACGTACCGACAGATCCGCGATTCCTTTGACCACGATGCCGCTCTTGGACTTCATGAGCACCGGTTTGCCCGTTCCGTTCTGGGCATTCGCCGCATTGTTCTCTGCGATACTTGCCAGAACCTCCTCATTCGTCATCTCTTTCTTGTGGTCACGGTCGTAGAGTTCCTGCATCTTGTTGACGATCTGGCCTTCTTTCAAGGCGCCGTGTCCCATAGCTGCCAGTACAGAATCCCAATCGCGGAATCCATATTTACGCATGACAGCTTCCATATATTCCTGCTTCTGCAGGCTGGCAAGGTTGATACCTCTGGCTTTACAATAGTTGGAAAGCAATTCCTTGCCCTTGATAATATTATCTTCTTTTAATTCATTCTTGAACCACTGATTGATCTTGTTCTTGGCCTGGGTACTTTTTACCACATTCAGCCAGTCACGGCTGGGCCCCTTGGAGTTCTGGGACGTAATGATCTCGATCCGGTCTCCGTTGTTGATCTTGTAATCAATGGTCACCAGTTTACCGTTGACTCTGGCACCTACCATCTTGTTGCCGACTGCGGAATGAATGCTGTAAGCGAAGTCGATCGGCGTGGATCCTGCCGGAAGGTTCTTGACCTCACCGGTGGGGGTAAAGCAATACACACTATCGGAGAACAAGTCCAGATCATTCTTCAGCAGATTCATGAACTCCTTGTTATCCGACATATCCCGCTGCCACTCCAGGATCTGGCGCAGCCATACCAGCTTCTCTTCTTCCTGTACCTCCGGCTTCTTACCGTCGGAAGCTTCCTTGTACTTCCAGTGAGCGGCAATACCGTATTCAGCGACACGGTGCATCTCAAAGGTACGAATTTGGATTTCGAAAGGCTGTCCGTTGCTGCCGATCAGTGTGGTATGCAGGGACTGATACATGTTTGCCTTGGGCATGGCGATATAATCCTTGAATCGTCCCGGAATGGGCTTATACATCTCATGGATCACGCCTAACGCCGCATAACAATCCTTCACCGTCTCTACGATGATACGCACGGCAAACAGATCATAGATCTGGTCCAGCGTCTTGTGCTGGTTCTTCATCTTCTTGTAAATACTGAAAAAATGCTTTACACGGCCATCGACTTTCGCATCGATACCCGCATTTTTAATATGTTCGCTGACTTCATCCACGATACCCTGGATGTATTTTTCACGGACACTCTTACGCACGGCGATCTTATCCACCAGATCGTAATAGATATCCGGCTCCAGGTATTTTAAGGACAAGTCATCCAGTTCGATCTTCAGCTTGCTGATACCAAGACGCTGGGCAATGGGACAATAGATTTCCAAAGTCTCTTTTGCGATTCTCTGCTGGCTCTCCGGGGTCTTGTATTTCAAAGTACGCATATTGTGCAGACGGTCGGCCAGTTTGATCATGATGACACGGATATCTTTCGCCATGGCGAGGAACATCTTACGCAGGTTCTCCGCCTGCATCTCCAGCTTGGCATCCGACTGTTCGCCGTTGCCGGACAGAGGGATCTTCTCCAGTTTCGTCACACCGTCTACCAGAAGTGCCACATCATCTCCGAATTCTCTGCGCAGATCTTCCTCCGTCATCACGGTATCTTCCACCACATCATGCAGGATACCGGCGACAATCGTCTCCTTATCCAGCTTCAGATCCGCCAGAATAATTGCCACGTTCAACGGATGGATAATATACGGTTCCCCGGATTTGCGGAATTGATTTTTATGCGCCTCGCTGGCGACCTTATAGGCCTTCTCGATCATGGAAATATCATCACTGGGATGGTATTTTTGCACACAGCGAATAAGCTCCTGATACAATTCCTCGGGATTCACGAATTCTTCTGATTTACTTATCTTGTCATCATCAAAGATAACTTCGTTCTTCTCTTCTGTCATAGACGAAACAGCTCCATATTAAAGATTTTATTTACCTTCATAGCAGATTGCGGATTCCAGACGATAACCGCTTAAGCGCTCACGTCCCTTTAATCCTGCCAGTTCGATCAGTACTACGATACCTGCCACTTCTCCTCCAAGAGATTCGATCAGTTTGATCATAGCCTCTGTGGTGCCGCCGGTAGCGATCAGGTCATCTACGATCAGTACCTTCTGACCGGGTTTGATGCTGTCCTTGTGCATCTCGATGGTAGCGGAACCGTATTCCAGATCATAAGTGGTGGAAACGGTCTCTCTGGGAAGCTTGCCCTTCTTGCGGATCAGTACAAAAGGCTTATGATTATTGTATGCAATAGGTGTTCCGAAGATAAATCCGCGGGACTCGGGGCCTACTACCACATCGTAGTCCAGATCCTTGATCTTCTCCTGCATGGTATCAATAGCCAGATGCAATCCGTCCGCATCCTGCAGTACGCTTGTAACATCTCTGAAAATGATACCCTTCTCCGGGAAATCCGGAATACTCTTTACATATTCTTCCAACTTTTTCATCTGTTTACACACCTTTCCTGTTTTTTGACTGTAATATTCAATTCATTTTTTGAATGCTTGCTTTCTGCTTCCAATTTCCGGATCAGATCTGCTTCTCCGCAGCTTCGATCTGTTTCTTGATAAAATATTTGATGATCTCACTTCGTGTAATGATCCCGATAAATACATTTCTGTCATCGATCACAGGTACAAAGTTCTGCATCTGCGCCTGTCCCAGCAGTTCTTCCATGTTGGTATCGATACATACCGGGCGGATCTTGCCGCTCTGGATGATATCTCTCACGGATAGTTTTTCCAGACTCTTCATGGTAATACTGTCCAGCTCATTGTTATGGCTTAAGATATTCCACAGAAAGTCTCCCTCACTGACCACGCCCACGTAACGATCCTCGGCATCGATCACCGGTACCGCGGTGTATCCATAGCGTTTCATCTTCTCCAGCCCCTGCCTGATGGTCATATCGTCCCGAAGGAAAGTCACTTCCTCCTTCGGAGATAAAAACGATGCAATATTCACAATGTTCCTCCTGCTTTCTCTTCCTGTATAACGAATCTCTATTCTATTTTTCCGGATCGATCTCTTCAAAAGAACTGTCCAGTGCTTCCGCTTCCTGTTTGAATCTGCGTAATTTCCGTGCAAAATAAACCGTGGAGAAGCAATCGCTGGCGCCGCTTAAGATCAGACCGATTCCCAGCACGCGGAACAAGATGACCGCTGCCTTAAAAGGATTGCAGATCAATACGATTCCCAGAATGATATTGATCGCCGCAACGACTAACATTCCAACCCAGCTGCCGTAACCAAGTCTCTTCAGATCAATGGCATCCTGCAGTTTGCTGCATCCGCTGAACAGTACCAGTATTCCTAATATAAAAGGAATCAGGGAAATGATCACTTCCACTTTATACAGGACCGCTGCACCCAGGACAATACCTACCAGTCCGAATACAAACTCGTTGTGGTAATAATTCTCTCTGGCATCCCTGAGCAGATAGCATACCATGGAAACCAGGCCGGCAACGATCAGCACGATACCGATGAGATACCCCAGTGTCTTCTGCATGGTCTCCGGGATCACCAGTGCCACGATTCCTAACAGAATATACAGAATCCCGGTAAGAATCGCTTCCCACTTCATTTCTTTCAGCATTTTCATATGCAACCCTTCCTTTCTTATATATAAATAATGTAAACTTTAAATGATGTAAACGAAAAAGGGGCTCTCTGCAAATCTGCGGAAAACCCCCTTTATGTTCAATTTACTTTCTGCCGCAGCACTTTTTATACTTTTTGCCGCTTCCGCAGGGACAGGGGTCATTGGGATATACCTTCTGCTCCTTTACGATCGTGGTGGAAGATTTCTGCTCTTTGTAAAGCTGTTTACGGGTCTCTTCATCAAAGATTGCATTCCACTCTTCCAGATTATACAGCCAGTCTGCTTCCGCAGCTACCATGTTCTTGTACAGAAGTGCTTTATCGAAGCCTAAATTTACCTGGGTATCCTCTTCCAGATCATCAATGGGATTCTTCTCTACCAGACTGTCGTTGATACCGTCCAGGAATCCTGTCATGGTCATCAGCGATACTTTGAATTTATCAGCCAGCTCTTTTACCGTACCCTTTACAACTTCATCGGGATTCTTCAGAAGCTGTGCGTAAATTTCCTTTTCCTCCTGGAAATAAGCTGCCCAGAGCTGCTGCAGCTTCTCTTTGCCGGTTGCCTCATTATATGCTACTGATCTCCATTGTTCCATTAAATTCATAGTGTAATACCATCCTTACATAAATAATAATTAATATGAACTGCCTTACCTGTAAGTAATCGTCAGCTAATTCACTCATTGGCAGAATCAATAACCATAGTATATAACATCTCCACCTTAAAAACAACAAAAAAATCATGTCAGGCGATGTATATTCCGTGAAAACCGGGACAGACTACTACTATCATCGGATCCCCTCCTTTGATCTTACGTAAGATACGATAATACTTAATCCTCCCCTTTTGAAAAGAGGCACCCACGGGTGCCTCTTTCTTACGTTATCTACGGATTCTCTTATTACAGGGGAACTTTCCCTTCTTTGATCAATGCAATAAATGCCTCCGCCACCTTGGGATCGAACTGTGTGCCTTTATTTTTCTCCAGCTCTCCCATCGCATACTCTACACTCAACGGTTCTTTATAAGCTCTCTTGGAGATCATGGCATCAAAGCTGTCGCATACCGCAAGGATTCTTCCGAGGAGCGGGATTTCTTCTCCTTTTAACCCGCGGGGATAGCCTTTTCCGTCATATCTCTCATGGTGAGATACGACCGCCGGGATGACATAATTCATATTTGGCAGATAGTGGATCATCTCTATCGATTTCTCCACATGGCTCTTCATGATCTCATATTCTTCATCCGTGAGCTTTCCTGCCTTTTTCAGTATGCTCTCCGGAATACCGATCTTGCCGATATCGTGCAGCAGCCCGGCAACCTTCACCGTCTGGATGTCATCTCCGGACAATCCCAGCTTCTGTGCCAGAAGAACCGCGTACTGGGATACGTTCGTGGAATGCTGGAAGGTAAAGGAATCCTTCGCATCGATAGCTGCCACCAGCGCATATACGGTCGGTGCCACCTGCTCATAGCCGGTCTCTTTATCTCGGTTTTCCTCGTCGATCTTTCCTTCATATACACAGACACGGTCTTTACCGTTCCGTTTGGCATAAAAAGCCGCTCTCTTGGACTGTTGTAACAGCTCCAGCGCATCCGCTGCCAGTCCCGGATACCATGCCACGCCGATACTGAACGTAATCGGCTGCATCACCTGCGGCTTATTCGTCGCATTCTCCTGCACCGCGTGCCTGATTTTTTCAGCAAGTTCGACTAACTTCTCTCTGCCGCTTTCCGGCACGGAAATCAGGAATTCATTCGATCCTACCCGAAAGACTTTGCCGTCCGTTACCATCTCCTGCATTTTTCTGGCACACCACTTTAAGATACGGTCTCCTGTCTGTTCGCCGTATAAATCATTATACAGCTTAAAATTATCCATATCCATGTACAGGAATCCGCGTTCTTTTCCAAGGACCCCTTCCTGTCTCAGACAAATTCCGCAATACGTACGGTTATACAGTCCGGTCAGTTCATCATGAATGGATACCTGATATACCTTTTCATAAGCATCGATATTTTTCAGACTGCCGGCCGCAATATTTGCCATCTGATGAATACAGTCGGCTTCACGATAGTTCAGCTTATTCTCCCGCAACCGTTCCATATACACAAATCCGCAGATCCTGCTGTCATAGACAAACGGTGCGATCGTCGGATCTTCTTTTGCTTCCCCGGTCTCCACAAGCTTACAGACTCTTGTCTTTTCCTCTTCTCCCAACGGAATATGACCGCTCTGTACTACTTCATGATACCCCTTCTCATCCTTCTCGAAGATTCTTGCTTCACATCCGGGAACAGCGCTGTCCAGCATATCGTGCAGCGTGGTAAATAGTTCTTTGCGACTTAAAATAGACGCTGCCTTATCCTGAAAATTTCGCAGTCCTTCCACCATGTGTTTCTGTTTCTGATTCAGAATATCCTCCAGCCGCTTTCTGGCAAATGCCACGACGCACACCGTCCAGACACTCTGTAATATAACATAAATTATCAGTTTCTGTGCCGCCGCACTGCCAATATCGCCGATTGCGGACTCCAGATTATGTGACAGGATCAAAAGCGGCATAAAAGCCACCACTACTGCCAGAAAATACACTGCACCGACCGTCACACGGTAAGAAAAATCAAACAGATACTGCTTGTACATAATATATACCATGCACACAGCCATGCCAACGGCTCCCAGCATATCAAACGGGAATGCACTGCCCGGAAGCAGACACATCAGATTTCCTGCCAGGATAAATAAGGTTCCCAATAATAACGGAGACAATTTTTTCCGCTGTGCCAGGTCATTGCCGATTTTACAATGTGCCAGGTACGTCGCATAGATCAACACCGCAACTTCCAGGCAGGTAACGATCCAGGTTGCTGCAGTCGCCTGATACAGATAGACATAAGTCTGATCCGCCCGAATCACCAGTGTCGGTGTCGGAACGATATCCCCTCTCCGGGCGCTGATCCCTATGAATGCAATCGTAGCTATGCCATAACAAAATATTAATTTCTTATGCTCGTTGAAAATATCCAGGAAACTGAACAGAAAACCATACATAAATACCGGGATCATCAAAAGGCCCAGCAAAGCCATATAATGCCAGAATGCAACTCCCGGGAACAAACGGATACGCATCAGAAATACGCTGCCCGTCCAGAGTATACATGACGTCAGCACCGCCCGCAGGGAACGGACCGTCTGGCTCTTCATGGTATTCAGAAAACAGAACAACAGAAAAAGGGAGCACAAAAAGGCTCCCACCGGAACTCCGATGTAGAGATTTCTATCTGATACCATAGCCAGAAAACTCTCCATATATCCTTTTACTCCCTCACGCTTTTGTTTTTCACGGTCTGCTCTCCCTTATTTCGACCGTATTACTCTTATGTATGTAAAATTTTACCACATTTTTCTTTTAAAGACAATGGGACATCCAAAATCCGCTGGTTCTCCGATCCCCGGAAAGGAAGCCTGAGATTACGGTACTCCTCCATATACTCCCCGTCCACAATGACATCCAGTAAAGGCAACAATTCTGTAATTACAGGATCTCCCGACTCCATCCAGGGAAGCAGATCCTTGTCAAAATCATAGCCGGTATAGCACCAGATCGTCTTCTGCGGATAGATTTCCCTTACTTTTTTCACAAGAGACAGTACCGTTCCCCGGTTCTCCGGTTCCATGGGTTCCCCACCCAGTAAGCTCAAGCCCCGGATATAGTCCGGGGCCAGTGCCTGTAAGATCTCCTTTTCCGTTTCCTCCGTGTAGGCCTGTCCGTAATGAAAATCCCATGCCACACTATTAAAGCACCCTCTGCAGTGATGGGTACATCCGCTGACAAACAACGATACCCTCACACCGGGGCCGTTTGCTACATCCGTTTTCTTGATCGTCGCATAATTCATAGGACAATTCCTTCCCTTTTACCCATTCCGATCACAGATGAAGGACTCTCGCTTTGATCTCCTTCGTCTTGCCGGCATTCCAGAAATTCTCTCCCAGATAACCGCAGGTTCTTCTGGTGACATTCATTTTCGCATGATCTTTATTATGACACTGGGGGCATTCCCACTCCATGTTGTCATTGATCATGATCTCGCCGTCATAACCGCAGACATGGCAATAATCGGATTTGGTGTTAAATTCACCGTACTGGATATTGTCGTAAATGAAACGGATGACTTCCTCAATCGCCTCTACATTGTTGGTAAGGTTCGGTACCTCCACGTAAGAGATGGCTCCGCCCAGGGACTTATTCTGGAACTCGCTCTCGATCTTGAACTTCGTGAAAGCATCGATCTTCTCCCGTACATCCACATGGTAAGAGTTCGTATAATATCCTTTATCGGTAACATTGGAAATATCACCGTATTTTTCACGGTCAATTCTGGCGAAACGATAGCAGAGAGTCTCCGCCGGAGTTCCGTAGAGACTGAAAGCAATGCCGGTCTCCTCTTTCCATTTTGCGCAGCGATCCTTCATGTAATCCATAACGCGCAGTGCGAATTCCTTGCCGGGCTCCACGGTCTGGCTGCATCCCTTCATCAGATAAGTGGTCTCATACAGACCGATATATCCCAGAGACATCGTGGAATAACCGTTATGCAGGTATTTGTCGATGGTCTCACCCTTCTTCAGACGGGCAATAGCTCCGTACTGCCAGTGGATAGGGCTCACGTCGGATACCACGCCCTCCAGTGCCTTATGCCGACACATCAGTGCTTCATAACACAGCTCCAGACGCTCGTCCAATAATTTCCAGAATTTCTCTTCATCTCCCTTTGCCAGAATACCGATCTGGGGCAGGTTGATGCTGACAACGCCCTGGTTGAAACGTCCTTCCCACTTGTACTCTCCGTTTTCATCCTTCCAGGGAGACAGGAACGAACGGCAGCCCATGCAGGAAAATACATTGCCCTCATAATTCTCGCGCATCTTTTTCGCGGAGATATAGTCAGGATACATTCTCTTGGCAGAACACTGTGCGGCCAGTTTGGTCACATAATCATATTTTCCGCCTTTCAGGCAGTTATTCTCATCCAGTACATAGACCAGTTTCGGGAATGCCGGGGTGACATAGACACCTTTCTCGTTCTTGGTTCCCTCGATCCGTTGACGCAGGATCTCCATGATGATCTGTACCGTCTCTTCCACATATTCATCGTTCTCATCGATATGCAGGAACAATGTCACAAAAGGAGACTGTCCGTTGGTCGTCATCAAGGTATTGATCTGATACTGGATGGTCTGGACACCGGATTTTAACTCATCATGCAGGCGCATCTGAACGATCTTATCCTTGGCAGTCTGATCCAGCGTATCGCCGAACTCTTCCTCCAGCTGCTTTGCGAATTTCTCCTTGCTCTTACGCAGATATTTTCCCAGATGCTTGATATTGACGCTCTGTCCGCCGTACTGGTTGCTGGCTACCGCTGCGATGATCTGGGTTGTTACGGTACATGCCACCTGAAAACTCTTGGGAGACTCGATCATCTTACCGTTAATGGATGTACCGTTATCCAGCATATCCTTAATATTGATCAGACAGCAGTTAAAAATCGGCTGGATAAAATAGTCCGCATCATGGAAATGCAGCACGCCGTTGTCATGTGCCATGGCAATATGCTCCGGCAGCAGCAGACGTCTGGTCACATCACGGGATACTTCGCCCGCAATATAATCTCTCTGCGTGGATGCCAGACGGGTATTCTTGTTGGAATTTTCCTCCGCCAGTTCTTTATTTTCATTACGGATCAGTTTTAAGATAGATTCATCCGTAGTATTGGACTTTCTGAGCAGGCTTCTCTGATAACGATATACAATATACTTCTTTGCCAGTGTATATTTGTTGTGTTCCACGAGGTGCTCCTCGATCATATCCTGGATATGCTCCACAGTCAGAGTCTCCTTACCCTCCTGCTTTACGTCCTCCAGGATTTCATCGATCAGTCCTTCGCTGGCACGATAGCGTTCTTCCACCTCATTATTTGCCTTATGAATTGCTGCGCGGATCTTCTCCTCTTCATAAGGCACTACGCGTCCGTCTCTCTTCTGAATCTTCATTACTGTTTTCCCTCACTTTACTTCATTCCCAATGCATACGAATACCGCCATAAGCCGAAAGAAAAGCCGCATCGGAAGCAAGTTCCCGACACGACTTCTTCTACAAATCATAGTCTTTCACTAGATTTTGTGTGTTTCATTCTTTTTCGTATCTACATCTTGTATCTAATATTATAGTGAGGATACATAGAAAAAGCAAGTATCTTTTTTAAAACATTACACACTAATACATTCCCCTGCCGCCATAGCCTCCAAAGCATAAGCCGCCACCGCCGCAACAGAGGTTGCAGAAAAGATTCGCCAGGCAGATTTTCAGGCAGAGACCGTTCCCGCCCACATGCGGATAACCGTAGGCAGCCTGCCGGCTCTCATACCACTGTCCGCCACTCTGTAACCTCTGCAGCAGAACCTTGTATTCCATATTCTGCGGATCCAGTGCCACCGCCTTGTTGGCATGCTCCAGCGCCGCCACATTATTTCCAAGCCCGGAATGTGCCACCGCACTATAGTAATACCAGCGGGCCGTTTTCTCATGCTCACCCATGCCGTCCAGCGTATTCCTTGCCTCTCTGTAATATCCGTTTCTGAGGTAATTGCCTGCCGCCCGCAGTCTCGGCTCTTCTTCATAGCCGGAGGTCTGTTCCTGCCATCCTGCCTGCTGCCAGAAATCGCCGAAGCCTCCAAATCCCTGTCCGTAGCCTCCGTATCCCTGTCCGCCGCCATAGCTGCTGCCGCGACTACCGCCGTAGCCCTGACTGTTATAACCGTTACCATAACTGTATCCTTCGGTACGCTCCTTCATGATCTGCTGATAAGCGGCCTGGATCTCTTTGAATTTTTCTTCCGCCTGCGCTTTGTTGGGATTGTTAATATTGGCATCGGGATGGTATTTTCTGCTCAGTGCCTTATATGCTTTTTTGATTTCCTCTTCCGTGGCATTTCTGCTCACTCCGAGGACACTGTATGGATCATAACTCATTTCCCGTTACCTCTTTTACACTGCTCTTCTCCCGTTTTTTCCTTACGATCTCATAACGGCACCAGACACCGGAATACAAAATATTCCGCAGGATATCCACATTCTGTAAAATAGGGAGCTGCTCGAACTCTTTGCAACATTCCGACATCATCATCGTCAGTATCTGTCTGCACTCTTCTTCAAATCCCGGTTCTTCGTACCGCTTCTTTAACGGATTGTAAGTTCCCTTTTTGATATCCTGTTCGATGTCCTCATAGGCATCCAGCAGATAGATAAACTTCCCCAGGAAAAATCCCAGTCGTTCCAGATTTTCCTGCCATTCATCCTCACGGCAGGACACAATCTGTGCCATGACCTGCCCAAACAGCCCCGCCATGGTATCGATATCCGCATCTCCCTTTTTCTCCGCTTCGGAAAAATTCTGCATTGCCATAGAAATATTCCGTACTTTTCCGGGATACAATAACGGCTTCTTTTTCATTTTTCTGCTAAGCAGTGAACTGTAGACCAGACCCTTCAGCTTATGCTCGTCTTCCCAGTCGTCCTCTGCCTTGTAACAGGAAAAAAGCACCGTCATATCTGCCACATAATCCGTGAAAATATTCCTTCTGGTCAGATGTTTTTCAAAAGGATGTGCCACGCATCTGCATTCCGCTTCCTTGTCCTCCGGTTCATACAAGCCGGTGAGCAGCATCAGGATAAATGTCATGTCATAATTCAGGGATAGCTGCCCCAATGCACCGTAGCGCTCTTTCAGACTCCGGCACAATCCGCAATAGTAGGAATGATATACATCATATTCCTTGAATTTCATTTCCGACTGATTAATTACAACATATCCAAACATCCGGCTCACCACCCTTTCTTACACATATTCTTTTGTCCCGTCAGGTCTTGCGGATGAATTCTTCCCCGCATTTTCTGCACCGGATCGCAATTTTTCCTTTTCCTCTGGGCACACGGAGCTTTTGCCCACATTTCGGACATTTAAAAATACGATAGTCTTTGCGCTGTGCAAAAGCCTTTTTCTTCCCATTGATCCATCCCCGGACTTTCATCTCTTTGCGCAGGTACCACTGGTTCTCCGCACTGCGTTTACTCATATCACGGGAAAACATCCGGTAATAAGCATAAACCAGCAGTGCCAGTGCCAGCACATAAAATATCCTGAGACCAAAAAAAGAGAGCGCCAGGCAGACCAGCGCAACAATCATTAAAAACTGATTGAACCGGTCATTGCCATAACGCCCCCACATGAAACGCTGTAACTTCTCTTTCATGAAGTACCACCTTTCGTCCGCCATATAGGGACATATCTGTTTGCTGTCCTCTATTATCATACGCCGAAAGGCAAAAAGCAATTAACTAAATATAAACTTTTGTAAAAGATATATAACTATTTATTCCACAACTCCTGCGCACGTTTATCCCAGTTTTTCGCATATTCTGCGCATTTTCCGCACAAATGCTCCACGGATTCCGGTGACTGTAAGTCGGTGGAATGTGCACCCGTCTCATGTACCATACGCTGCAGGATCTCCGGATTTTCCAGCATCGGGCAGGGTTTCAAATGGTTGCAGTTGAACGGCTGATTTGCACGGTAGGCCATGAACAGCGGCTGTTTTAAGGCGGTCAGCAGATCGACTTCCTTGATATTCGCACCGGAGTAATGGATAAATACACAGGGTTCCACATCACCGTTGGGATTGATATGACAATAGTTTCTGCCGCCTGCGATACATCCGCCTACATATTCTCCGTCATTCTGGAAATCAAATGCGAAAATAGGCTTGCCGCCCTTCATCGCACGGATCTCACGGATACGGTGGTACATGTACTCTCTCTGGTCCGGATCCGGAAGCAGCTCACAGGAAGCATCGTTTCCTACCGGCATATAATGGAAATACCAGCTGAATCTGGCACCTTTTTCAATGATCATATCCAGGAATTCATCACTGGTGACCACTTTATAGTTTTTACTGGTGTAGCAGATGGAAGTACCGAAGATCAGTCCGTACTGCTTCATCAGATCCATAGCGTGCATTACTTTATCAAATACACCTTTGCCTCGGCGCAGGTCGTTTACCTCATCAAAGCCTTCCAGACTGATAGCTACGGAGAAGTTGCCCACACGCTTCATCTCCTGACAGAATTTTTCATCGATCAGGGTACCGTTGGTAAACGCATGGAAACCGCAGTCATCATGCTTCTCGCACAGACGGATGATATCGTCTTTTCTGACTAACGGTTCGCCGCCGGTAAAGAAGTACAGATAAATACCGAGTTCCTTACCCTGCGTCACGATACGATCCATATCTTCAAAGCTTAAGTTCAGACGATTGCCATACTCTGCCGCCCAGCAGCCTGTGCAGTGCAGGTTACATGCACTGGTGGGATCCATCAGGATCAGCCAGGGAATATTGCACTGATGCTTTACGCGCATCTCATTGATCTCTTTTTTACCGCAGAAAGCAGCCTCGAAACCATAGTCCAGTGCGGACATTTTGATGACATGGGGAGCTACCTCATTTAAGATCCGGTTCACATACTGCATCCACTTGCTGTCAGGCTCCCGGATCATACGTCTTGCCGCGTCATAGCTTTCCTTGGAGAAGGTATCTCCCATGAATTTTTCGGACAGATCCACCAGCTTTAAAAATGCTTTTTCTCTGTCTTCTTCGTCCTTGTTCACATATTTTAAGATTCCGTCGATGGCTGTGCCGAATGCAGCTCTCTCTACTTTGTGTTTGATATCTGCCATAATCATTTCCTCACTTTTCTATCTTTAATATTGTGTGTCATTAAACATAATAGCGGAACAATACGTCCACTCCCGCCAGCAGGAAGATCATTGCTCCACTGGCCAATACCCTTTTTCTTCCCTGACAGCCGATCCGGTATCCTACATAGATACCAATCACCACCGCCAGTGCGGCCATGATTGCCAGCTGTACGATCTGTACGGTTACCCTGGTGTCCAGAAATCCCATGCCGATTCCCGTCAGGAAACTGTCCACACTGGTAAGCATCGCCCAGATACAGAGCTGTTTCCAGGCAAATGCATCTTCTCTGTGTTCTAACGGATCCCGCATGCGTAATGCCCGCACAATGAGCCAGACACCGATCAGGAAAAAGATCACCGCCGAAGCTGCCCGGAACAGTTTTTCCGTCCGCAGGTAATTCATGGCGACATAAGGGATCTCGGAGATCAGACTTCCCAAAAGCATAGCCAGACTCTGCCATCCCATGAATAGAAGCGTCATTTTCAGTATCTGCTTTTTTTCGAGTCTGGAAAGCATGGCTCCTTTATACAATGCGTAGGTAAAAACATCCAGGGAAAGTCCCACGGATACAAACAGAATTTCATACCACGCCATCTGCACAGCTCCTTTCTCTTTTATGATATTTTTCATCTCTTTTCGTTTTCTACTTTACCCGATTTCCCGGTACAGGGTAAGATACAACATCCGCATGAAGTTTTCCTGTTTTTACACATTTCCGACAAATGTAAACAAACCGCGACATTTTACCAAAATTGTCGTTTTCGGTTGAGAATCGGCGCTTTTTTGTTTATAATATCCCTATCTTGATTCTTTTTATTTATAGGAAAAGGAGTCCTGTGATGAAGACGAAGGAATTATTGGCAGACAGTTTTCGTGATCTGGTGCTTACCATGCCTTTCCAGAAGATATCCATCAAAATGATCACGGATGGTGCACATGTGATCCGTCCGACTTTCTATAACTATTTTCAGGATAAATACGAAGTGATCGAGTTCCTGTTTGACCGCGATATCGGAAGCAAAGTTGAGGTCATGATAGAAAACGATATGGAGCAGGAAGCCATCAAGCTGATGTTTATCTGCTTTGAAAAAAATAAAGAATATTACCACCGGCTTTTTGAGCTGACCGGGCAGAATTGTTTCGGTGAATTTTTTGCCCACTACTGCGAAGAGACATTTTTCCGTATTCTCACAAGACATCCCATGAAGAAAATGCCTTGTGATCTGATCACCGCACAGGGACTGGCACATTATAATGCGATCCTGCTGATAGAAATCCTTAAGACCTGGCTTGCTTCTCCCAGAGAAATACCTGCGGAAAAAATATTCGAGACTTATCAGTATATTATGCGGACACCTATCTTAGATATGATCCAGTATCCGGAGAATTAGAATGTTCACCAAAAAGAGACAGATCCCCTTTCGGGTTTCTGTCTCTTTTTTGTTATCTCACGATTCGCTCTTTCGATGCTCTCCGCTGCCTTATGCAGCTATCATAAGCAAATTCATCGCTCGTCAATCACATAAGCACGTTGACTCTCTTACGTTCAATACCTTACAGTCTTGTCAGTACAAAAATATCGTAAATTGCCTTGATGGCCGTCTCAAAGTCTTCATTAGCCACACCGATGATGATGTTCAGCTCGGAAGATCCCTGGTCGATCATCTTGACATTGATGTTCCGGTGTGCCAGTGCGGAGAAGATTCTGCCTGCGGTACCGCGTGTGGACTTCATGCCCCGGCCTACGACAGCGATCAGCGCCAGATCGGACTCAATATCGATGGTGTCAGGATTCGCCAGTCTGTGAATACCTGCAACTACTTTCTGTTCCTTGTGCATGAATTCATCCTGATGTACGAATACGGTCATTGTATCAATACCGGAAGGAACATGTTCGAAGGAAATACCGTTCTCTTCAAATGCCTGCAATACCTTTCTGCCGAAACCGATCTCGGAGTTCATCATATCTTTTTCAATATTGACAGAACAGAAGCCCTTCTTGCCGGCGATACCGGTGATGACATATTTGGATTTCTGACAGGTGCTTCCCACGATCCAGGTACCGTTATCCTCAGGAGCGTTGGTGTTGCGGATATTGATGGGAATACCCTCCTGGCGTACCGGGAAGATAGCATCCTCATGAAGTACGGTAGCTCCCATGTAAGCCAGCTCGCGAAGTTCACGGTAAGTGATGGTCTCAATGGCTTCGGGATGGTCAATGATCCTGGGATCTGCGATCAGAAATCCGGAGACATCCGTCCAGTTCTCATAGACATCCGCCTTAGCAGCCTTGGCTACGATAGAGCCTGTGATATCGGAACCGCCTCTGGAGAACGTCTTCACCGTGCCATCCGGCATAGATCCGTAAAATCCGGGAACCACTGCTTCTTTACTCTCTGCCAGTCTGGCACGCAGTACTTCGTTGGTCTTTGCAGCGTCAAATTCGCCGTTTTCGTCAAAGAAAATTACGGTTGCGGCATCAATGAAATCATATCCCAGATAATTTGCCATAATAATACCGTTCAGATATTCTCCGCGGGAAGCCGCATAGTTGCTGCCGGCTTTTGCCTTAAAATTCTTCTCTATCGTCTTAAATTCATCGCTCAGATCCAGCGTCAGCTGCAAACCGTCGATGATCTCCTGATAACGCACTTTGATGGCATCGAGTTCCGCCTTGAAGTCCTTTCCCTGTTCCGCTACATCATAGCATGCGTAAAGCATATCTGTTACTTTTGTATCATCGGAAAATCTTTTTCCCGGCGCGGAAGGCACAACATATCTTCTCTCTTTGTCCGCACGGATGATACTTCCCACTTTTTTAAACTGCTCTGCGCTTGCCAGAGAACTTCCTCCGAATTTTACTACCTTTGACATAACATTTTCTCCTCAACTTCTGTCTATAATAATATATCTGTCACGATTCCGTGACGTGTTTAGAACATAGCATTTGCGTTACAATACGCAGCGGATTCTGCCGAGCATCTGTTCTCCCAGTGCTTCGTATTTTGCGAAGAACTCTTTTTCTTTCATGACCGGTGTAAAGTATCCGAAATCTTCTTTCCGATCCGCAAGGTGAATCATCCTGCCGCCCGGGAACGCTGCCTCAACCGCTGCCTCGGCACCTTCCTTCGCTCTTACGAAAAAGCTTCTCTCGGCTTCCCCGATATCGGCAAGCGTTACCTCTTCCTTATCCCAGAAGCACATGATCACTTTGCCCTGGTGTCTTGCACAGTCGATCACATCCGATACTACCGCACTGGCTGTCGGAAGCTTGCCGGCTCCTCTGCCGTAGTACATGGAATCTCCCAGCATATTACCGGTGACAAACACAGCATTGAATACACCGTGTACCATGGCAAGCGGATGCTCTTTGGAGAGTAAAAACGGTGCCACCATCACTTCTGCGGTATTGTCATCAATCGCCCGGCTTCTGCCGAGCAGCTTAATGGTACTGTCCGCAGCGCCTGCATATTCGAAGTCCGCCGCTGTGATCTGCGTGATTCCCTCGGTGGGGATCTTCTCGGAATCCACATTTTTACCGAACATCAGGGAAGACAAAATGGCGATCTTGCGGCAGGCATCATGTCCTTCCACGTCTGCTTCCGGATTACGCTCCGCATAGCCCTTGTCCTGTGCTTCTTTCAGAACAGTTGCAAAATCCGCTCCTTCTTTTTCCATTTTGCTCAGGATATAATTCGTGGTTCCGTTCAGGATACCGTTGATCGCTTCGATCTTCTCCGCGGTCAGGGAATAATTCAGAGGACGGATAATGGGAATACCGCCGCCCACACTTGCCTCGAACAAGTAGTTGCAGTTATGTTCTCTTGCGATCTGTAAAAGTTCCGGGCCGTGCTTAGCCACCAGTTCCTTATTGGAAGTGCAGACGCTCTTGCCAAGCTTAAGTGCCTGCTTTGTAAACTGATATGCCGCACCTACACCGCCCATGGTCTCACAGACGATCTTCACGCTGTCATCCGCAAGGATCGTATTAAAATCATGAATGACTTTATCTTCATAAGGATCCCCGGGGAAATCTCTCAGATCCAGGATATATTTTACTTCCAGTTCCTGTGCGGATTTCTTATTCACCATTTCCTTATTTTTTTCAATAACTTCCACCACACCGCTTCCTACGGTGCCGTAGCCCAATACTGCTACATTGATCATAAAATTTAACCATGCCTTTCTTCTATACGTATTGTCTATTCCTTCGCCAGTATTTTTACATGATGCACACTCGGCTGATTTTCCAACTGTTCGATCATCCGGGAGATATCCCCTGTAGTCTGCAGTACCTGAATGCTCAGGGTCAGAGAAGCAATTCCGTTAATGGGAATACTCTGATGGATCGTCAGGATATTGGCCCGGTATTCCGCAATGACCTTTAATACATCCGACAGGATTCCCGGTTCGTCATCCATCTGAAAAGTAAGTGTAATGGTCGTTCCCTGGGAATTATCATGGAACGGAAAAATGTCATCTTTATACTTATAAAAAGAACTGCGGCTGATACCTACCGCATCAACCGCTTCCTGTATGGTCAGAACCTTTTCTGACTCCAGAAGCCGCTTTGCTTCCACTACCTTCAACAGTACTTCGGGGATCGCCTTCTGCTTTACCACAAAATACTTGGTCGTTTCTCCCATATGTTATCCTTTCCGGTTGTTCGTATTTGTAGTACGGACACTTGTTTTTCACTGAGGGATATTCTAGCACAGTGAATTCGGAATGACAACCCCCATTTTTATCCTTTTTACGCAAATGCACTCCTCATTCCGGCGAAAAGTCCCACCTGTTTTACACGATTTTGTCTTATTTGTAACCTGTTTTTGTGTTTCAGACAATCTTTAAGCACAAGAAAAGAGCCGTGGCGGCTCTTTTCTCTTCTTACTATGTATTATCGTATTATCTGCTTATATTTCTCCTCGTTTTAGATCAAAGGATACTTATCGGTCAGTTTCTGAATAATTGCTCTGGCTGCGGGAACCTGCTCTTCGCCGCCTTTGATGACCATGGCAATGGCTTCTGCCACCTGATCCATATCCTCGGTGTTCAGACCTCTGGAAGTTACCGCAGGAGTTCCCAGACGGATACCGCTGGTCACGAACGGAGACTGGGGATCATTTGGGATGGTATTCTTGTTGGCAGTGATGTGTGCCGCATCCAGAAGCTTCTCCACAGCCTTACCGGTCAGTCCGTAAGGTGTCAGGTCAACTAACATCAGATGATTGTCGGTACCGCCGGATACAATCTTGATATCACGGCTCATCAGCCCCTTGCAAAGCGCCTGCGCATTGTCCACAATATTCTTCTGGTATACTTTGAAATCGTCGCTCAGTGCTTCCTCGAAGCAGACTGCCTTGGCTGCGATCACATGCATCAGAGGACCTCCCTGGATACCGGGGAAGATTGCTTTATTAAAGTTGAATCTCTCGTTTGCTTCCTTATTGCAGAGGATCAGACCGCCTCTGGGTCCGCGCAGTGTCTTATGTGTTGTCGTGGTAACGACATCTGCGTAAGGAATGGGGCTCGGATGAAGGCCTGCTGCCACAAGGCCTGCGATATGAGCCATATCTACCATCAATACCGCGCCGACTTCGTCAGCCACTTCACGGAACTTCTTAAAATCAATGGTACGTGCATAAGCGCTCGCTCCGGCAATGATCATTTTCGGCTTACACTCAAGAGCCAGTTCACGCATTCTGTCATAATCCAGGAAACCGTTGTTATCCACTCCGTAAGGTACTACATGGAAATACTTTCCGGACATGTTGACAGGTGAACCGTGGGTCAGATGTCCGCCATGATCCAGATTCATACCCATGATGGTATCGCCGGGTTTCAATACCGCAAACTGTACTGCCATATTCGCCTGTGCGCCGGAATGCGGCTGTACATTGGCATAATCACAGCCAAACAGCTTCTTGGCACGTTCGATTGCCAGATTCTCGATAACATCCACACATTCACAGCCGCCGTAATATCTCTTGCCGGGATATCCTTCGGCATATTTATTGGTCAGAGGACTGCCCATGGCTGCCATAACCGCCTTACTTACCCAGTTTTCAGAAGCAATCAGTTCAATATGACTGTTCTGACGATTTTCCTCGTCGATAATGGCCTGTGCCACCTCGGGATCTACTTTTTTCACTTCATCCAATGAATACATACATCCATCCTCCTTATGCCACGCTAAAGTGTTAAAACTTATGGATTAGTATAGCATAGAACTATTTAAATGCAAACTAAAAAACATTACTTTCGGGGAAAAAATTTGTGGTTACCCAAATAGTTGGCAGATACTGCACATTATGATATGATGTAGTAGATTTAGTGCTTTTGTCTGCCTGCAGGCTGAATGTACTTTAAAAATTGTTATAACGTTACGAAAGATGAGGTATCCTCATGTACTATATTATCGTCAATCCGGCCTCCCGTTCCGGGAGAGGTGCCAGGATCTGGTCAGAACAGGTAGAACCCGCTTTACAGGAAAAACAGGTATCCTATCGGGCTTATTTTTCAGGGAAATCAGGAGAAGTCAGGCAGTTAGCCTCGCAGATCACAAAAGAGCATGCTGATGAAGCTGATCTGAAGCTCATCATTCTCGGCGGTGACGGCACCGTGAACGAAGCGATTCAGGGAATCGGGGACTTATCCAAAGTCATTCTGGGGTATATCCCTACCGGTTCAAGTAACGACCTTGCAAGAGATCTCGGGATCTCCAAGGATCCGAAGGCAGCACTGGAACTGATCCTTGAGAATACAGCCCCCAGAGCCATGGATCTGGGAAGGCTTACCTATCTGGATGAAGACCTGCCGGAAGAATCCAGATTGTTCGCTGTCAGCTGCGGTATCGGTTTTGATGCCGCCGTATGTGCGGAAGCCATGAGTTCCCGGATCAAGGACACGATGAACCGGATCGGCTTGGGCAAGCTGACTTATCTGGGAATTGCCCTGAAACAGCTGATCACCGCCCGCAAAGTCTCCTGCAGCCTGACTCTGGAGAACACTAAGGACGGTACACAGAAATCCGTGTCCCTGTCCCGTTTTCTGTTTGTGACCTGCATGAGCCACCGTTATGAAGGCGGCGGATTTATGTTCTGCCCTCCCGCCATTGACCATGACGGTATGCTGGATCTCTGTGTTGTCGGCAATATCTCCAAGGCCCTGGTACTGGTGGCTCTGCCTACCGCCTTTTTCGGTAAGCACTACTTTGTAAAAGGGATCGATGCCTATACAGCGACAAAAATGTCCGTTACCGCATCCGCTCCCCTGTGGGTACATACCGACGGCGAAGTAACCAGGAAAAGCCACGGTTTCCGGGTGGAATGTCTCCCCGGTGCGGTCCGGATGATCACACCTTAAACGGAATCTGCACAGAACCTAAAGAATTTCTTAAGAATACTTAACCTTTCCAAAAAAGCCTTGATTTTTTTGTTCCGATGGCTATACTAAAATTGATTTTGGAGCATACGTTTTTTAGAGAAATGAGGTTTTTATGGAAAAGTTACGGATCTTCTATTCAAAATATAAACATGCCGTTCCTCTTATAATCTATGGTATCATTTATCTGACCTGGTTCGTCTGGCTGGAAAAAAATACCACGGGACATTACCGGATCATACATATGGCAGCGGATGATTACATTCCGTTCTGTGAGGTATTCGTCATCCCCTACTTCTTATGGTTTTTGTATGTATCTGCTGTGGTTATTTACTTTTTCTTTAAAAATAAAGAGGATTATTACCGTACCTGTATCTTCCTCTTTACCGGCATGACGATCTTTTTGATCGTATCCACACTGTGGCCCAACGGACAGCACCTTCGTCCTACGGTCATGCCGAGAGACAATATTTTTACCCACATGGTGGCCGCCCTGTATAAAACGGATACACCGACCAACCTGTGGCCAAGTATTCATGTATATAATTCACTGGGTGCACATTTTGCCATTATCCGCAGTAAATGTTTTGAAAAGAAAAAGGGCATCCGTATCGGTTCCCTGATTCTGGCATCTTCCATTATCATGGCTACGATGTTCATCAAACAGCATTCCGTCTTCGATGTGCTCACCGCTTTTGTAATGGCTGCTGTAATGTATACGTTGGTATATCGTTATGACCTGCTGATTGCAATGAGAGAATTTCGAAACAAGAGAAAGGCCAAGCCCCAGATCGGTTAATTACTGTTATTTCAAAAAACAAAGAGACAACGCATGCAACGTTGTCTCTCTTTTTATGTTCTCAATCACAGCACTTCTTCACACTTCTTCAATGCAGAAGCAATGACCGCGTCCATATCGTAATAGCGGTATTCCGCCAGTCTTCCGCCGAAGATCACATTCTGCTGCGTGTCTGCCAGCTTTTTGTACTCTGCATACAGTTTCCCGTTCTTCTCATCATTCACCGGATAATAAGGCTCGTCTCCCGGTTTCCATTCCGAACTGTACTCCCGGCTGATCACCGTCTTCGGCAGATCCTGCCCGTTCTCATCCTTACCGAATTCGAACCATTTGTGCTCAATGATCCGGGTCCACGGGGTCTCCCTGTCGGTATAGTTCACTGCTGCATTGCCCTGGAAATTAGGAATATCCAGCATCTCCGTCTCAAATCTTACGGAACGATATTCCAGTGCCCCCAGAGAATATCCGAAGTAGGCATCAATAGGACCGGTGTAAACGATCGTTTCCGCTATTCTGTCCAGTTCTTCTTTCTTCTCCAGATAATCTGTGTTCAGACGCACCTCAATGCCTTCCAGTAAATGCTCCACGAGCTTCGTGTATCCGCCGATGGGAATCCCCTGATACAATGCATTGAAATAATTGTTGTCAAACGTCAGGCGCACCGGCAGACGTTTGATGATAAATGCCGGGAGATCTTTGCAGTCACGTCCCCACTGTTTTTCGGTATAGCCCTTTACCAGCTTTTCAAAGATATCCTTTCCCACCAGGGAAATGGCCTGTTCTTCCAGATTCTGAGGATCTGTAATGCCGGCCTCTTTACGCTGCTGTTCGATCTTGGCAGCCGCTTCTTCGGGTGTCACCACACCCCACATTTTATTAAAGGTGTACATGTTAAAGGGTAGGGAATACAGTTCTCCACGGTAATTTGCCACCGGAGAATTGGTAAACCGGTTGAATTCCGCAAACCTCGTAATGTATTTCCATACCTTCGTATCATTCGTATGAAAAATATGGGCGCCGTATTTGTGAACATGGATCCCTTCCACTGTTTCCGTATAGATATTGCCCGCCACATTGGGACGCTTATCGATCACCAGAACTTTTTTCCCTCTGTCTGCCGCTTCTCTTGCGAACACTGCTCCGTACAAGCCGGAACCGACAACCAGATAATCATATTTCATAAATTTGTTTCCTCATTTCTATGCCACACTCTTCTGTCCGTAAATACGTTTCAGGACAACCAGTGTACCCAAAGTCAGTAAAATACCGATTGCCAGACAGATGACCACATTCTGTACAAAACCGGCGATGATATAAGTCACAAAAGAGATTGCCGCAACGGTCAGTACATAAGGCACCTGTGTGGAGACATGGTTGATGTGATTACACTGTGCACCTGCGGATGCCATGATCGTTGTATCGGAAATCGGTGAGCAATGGTCACCCATAACCGCACCTGCCAGACACGCGGAGACACCGATGATGATCAGATGCTCTGCACCGGGTACGATCGCGCCGGTCGCAGGATCGGTAAACACGCCGGTTACGATAGGGATCAGAATACCGAAAGTACCCCAGCTGGTACCGGAAGCAAAGGCTAAGAAGCATGCTACCAGGAAGATAATCGCCGGAAGCATATTGGTCAGGCCTGTGGAAGCTCCCTGCATCAGACCTGCCACATAGACATCAGCGCCCAGCAGACCGGTCATAGTCTTCAGGGTAACGGCAAAGGTCAGGATCAGCATCGCAGGTACCATGGCAATAAATCCCTGTGTCAGGCAGTTCATAGCTTCCTTAAAGGATACCAGGCGTCTGCACATATAGTAAACGATAGCAAACAACAGTGCGATCAGAGATCCCCAGGGCAGTCCCACGGAAGCATCCGTTGCGCTGAAAGCATCAATAAAGCCGACACCGTCAAAGAATCCGCCGACATAGATCATACCGATGACACAGCAGACGATCAATACAATGACAGGGATCAGCAGGTCATATACTTTTCCTCTGGAAGAGCCCTTGGGTGCGTTGTCCGCATTTACCACACGTTCACCCTCTGTGAACAGATCACCTTTTTCAATTGCGTTGCGTTCATGCTTTGCCATCGGACCGTAATCAAATCCCATCAGTGCCATACCGATGACAAATACGATGGTCAACAGGGAATAATAGTTATATGGAATGGCTCTTACGAACAACTCAATTCCGGAATAAACGCCTTCATCCACCATACCGGATACTGCCGCTGCCCAGGAAGAAATCGGTGCGATCATACAGATAGGTGCTGCGGTGGCATCAATGATATATGCCAGCTTTGCACGGGAAATCTTGTGTCCGTCCGTTACCGGCTGCATTACGGAGCCTACCGTGAGACAGTTGAAATAGTCGTCTACGAAGATCAGCACACCTAACAGAAAAGTAGCAAGAAGTGCTCCCGCTCTGGTCTTTACGTGCTTTTTCGCCCATTCGCCGAAGGCTGCGGAGCCTCCCGCCTTATTCATCAGTGCCACCATGGTTCCCAACAGGATCAGGAACATGAAAATACCGATATTCCATGCATCTGCCACAGAATTGATAAATCCGTCGTTGATCACGGTATCCAGTGTAGCTATCGGGGAAAATCCGGTATAGATCAATGCTCCCGCTACAATACCGATAAACAAGGATGAATAAACTTCTTTCGTGATCAGTGCCAGTACAATTGCCACCACCGGCGGCAGTAATGCCCAAATCGTTCCGTACATAATTTTGCCCTCTCTCGTAGTTTTTTGTTACGTCAACGACTCAGACCCACTCCCTCACTGCACTCTCCGTAACTCTTTCTAAAAATATACTGTCCGGCGCAGCTCTGTTTGTTACCGAATCGTTATCGTTATACAAATGTAACTATTCCCGGCCTCATTCGCAAAATCGTCTCTTCGAGACTTTACTTTTGCCCATTAAAGCTCTGAATAGCTGTATATAAATTAACTTTATGGCAATCTGATGATCATGTCAATAAAATTTTATAAATTAACGCTTTAGCACATTACTCTGATTGTTTTCTTCATTTCTTTTTTTTGCTCTTTTTCGCTTTAAATCGCTAAATTCTCTTGCATATACAAGGAATCTGGGCTATAATAGGCAAAGACATTTAGCAGAAAGGACGTGCCAAGGCACGATGGAATACTATGAGTTTCGAATTCATTAAAAAACTTCCCACTCCTGCGGAGATCCGCAAGGAACTGCCCCTTCCGGCAGAATTAGCCAAGATCAAAGAAGAAAGAGACGCCGAGATCCGTGATGTTCTCACCGGTAAGAGCAACAAATTTCTGGTGATCATCGGTCCCTGCTCTGCAGATAACGAGGATTCCGTATGTGATTATGTGAACCGTCTGGCAAAAGTCAACGAGAAAGTCAAAGACAAGCTGATCCTGATTCCCAGGATCTATACCAACAAGCCCCGTACTACCGGTGAAGGCTACAAGGGTATCACCAGTCAGCCGGATCCCGAGAAGAAACCGGATTTCCTGGCAGGACTGATGGCTATGCGTAAGATGCACATCAGAGCAATTAAAGAAACCGGTCTGACCGCAGCCGATGAAATGTTATACCCTGAAAACTGGGGTTACGTATCCGATATCCTCTCCTATGTTGCCATCGGCGCACGTTCTGTAGAGGATCAGCAGCATCGTCTGACCGTAAGCGGTTTTGATGTGGCTGCGGGTATGAAGAATCCTACCAGCGGAGATTTCTCCGTTATGCTGAACTCCGTATATGCGGCACAGCATCCCCACTCCTTCATCTATACCGGATGGGAGGTCAATACCCATGGCAATGATCTGGCACATACCGTACTCCGCGGTGCTACCAACAAGCACGGAGCCAACATTCCCAACTACCACTACGAAGACCTGATCCGTCTGTGGGAAATGTACGGCAAAATGGATCTGAAGAATCCTGCCTGTGTGATTGATGCGAACCACTCCAATTCCAACAAACAGTTCAAAGAGCAGATCCGTATCACCAAAGAGGTAATGCACAGCCGTAAGCTCAGTCCCGATCTGCACAAACTGGTGAAGGGTGTTATGATCGAGAGCTATATCGAAGAGGGTAACCAGAAGGTAGGTGCCGGCTGCTACGGCAAGTCCATCACAGATCCCTGCCTTGGCTGGGAAGACAGCGAGCGTCTGATCTACGATATTGCCGAATACGAATAATTGCATCCGGTAATCTGTTAAAAAAATTGTAGAAACCCTTTTAATAAAACAGGATTCACATAACATTCCAATATGCATCCGAAGACCAGTGCTGTTAAAATAAGCACAAGTTTTCCCAATCTGCCGGGCAGGGACTTTTTTCCCTGCCCGGTTATGTTATGGTACAAATAAATACTCCGGTACAGATCCTCACTCCATCTGAGCAACAGGATCATAGCCGGTACATAACACAGATAATGCGGGAAAACGCCCACGATCCCCAATAAGATTCCTTTGACCCCGTACCGAAAAACAGCCGTACTCAGGAAAAATCCCACGGAAAAACCGTATTTGACCGTGATCCCGCCGCAAAAGATCAATCCCAGATAAGTCGTTGCCATAATAATAAGCACCAGAAAATTGCGGCATCTCCTGCATAGTACGTACCGGAACAGTATATTACTGTCCACAGTCATATATTTCATGCGATACAACATATCCTCATCCAACATCCCTGTATCTTTTAACAGAATTCCCCGTGCAAAATATACTGCAAACAGCCCTGTCACAAATCCCGTCAAAAATAAAAAGCGGAGCGGAAGCTTTCCCGCCTGTAGTATGGATCTGTCCCATTTCATGTAATGTTGTCTCCCTGTCGGACGTTGTTAGTAATATATGCGGACAACATACCGAATCATGCGTTTGTGCACAGAAAAAGTCCCAGCGGTCAGATCATATCATCTGCCCGGTGGGACTTGTATCGTAATTGTCATTTTCCATATTTTGATGCATATGTCAGAATACCGCAGATCGTCTTGGCATCCTGAATCCTACAATCATAGATCATCTGCTTTAATTCTTCCACGGAATACGCTTCTACGTTAATAAATTCATCTTCATCCAGATGCTGTTTTCCTCTGTCTTTCAGACCTTTCGCCAGATAGATGTCGATTTTCTCATTGCAAAAAGCCACTGTGGTATAAATGGATGTCAATAACTCCACATGATCGGTATGATATCCGGTCTCTTCCTGCAGTTCACGCATAGCTGCCTGATCCGTAGGTTCTTCTCTGCCGTTCAGTCCACCTGCCGGGATTTCCAGCGTCTCACGCTCCAGGGCATTACGGTACTGACGCACCATCAGAAGCTTCCCGTCTTCTCTCACAGCAACCACCGCCGCTGCACCCTTATGATCGATCAGATCCCATTTTGCAATATTGCCGTTGGGAATCTGCATGGTATCCTGATAATAGTCGATGATGGAGCCTTTGGCCACCAGATCACGACGGATACGCTTGAATTCTTCCATGAATTGTCGTCCCTTCTTATCCGAATTTAAACTTATCTGCTTTCCAACAGTTTATCTACGCTTACCATCTTGACGCAAAGTACAAATAAATCTGTAGCCATTGCCATCTCTTCCGGGGTAGGGAAGGAAGGCGCAATACGGATGTTAGAATCCTTCGGATCCTTCTTGTAGGGGAAAGTCGCGCCTGCTCCAGTCAGAGTTACGCCTGCTTCCTTACACTTTGCAACAATAGCCTTAGCACAGCCCTCCATCGCATCGAAGGAAATGAAGTAACCACCGTTAGGCTTTGTCCAGCTGCCGATGCCCAAACCACCCAGTTCTTCCTCCAGCACCTTCAGCACTGCCTCGAACTTGGGTCTCATAATGGCAGCATGTTTCTTCATATGTTCACGGATACCGTTAATATCTTTAAAGTAACGCACATGACGAAGCTGGTTGATCTTGTCATAACCGATGGTCTGAATCGTCATTGATTTGCGCATATCATCCAGGTTTGCCTTGGAAGAAGCGATGGCTGCAATTCCTGCTCCTGCGAATGACACCTTGGAAGTGGAGCAGAACTCAAATACCATGTCCGGATGTCCTGCTTTTTCACATTCGGAAAGAATCTCCAGCAAGCTGTCCTGTCTGTCATCATACAGATGATGGATTGCATAAGCGTTGTCCCAGAAAATACGGAAGTCTTCCGCAGCAGGCTGCAAAGCAGCAAAACGCTTCACTGTTTCGTCAGAATAGGAATATCCCTGAGGATTAGAATACTTGGGAACACACCAGATACCCTTGATGGCAGGATCTTCGGAGACTAATTTCTCCACCATATCCATATCCGGTCCCTGCGGAGTCATAGGGACATTGATCATCTCGATTCCAAAGTGCTCTGTAATTGCAAAATGTCTGTCATAACCGGGAACAGGGCACAGGAACTTCACCTTGTCCAGCTTACACCAGGGAGTGCTTCCCATAATTCCCTGGGTCATGGCACGGGAGATCGTATCATACATGATCGTCAGACTTGCATTACCACAGACGATCACATTCTCCGGCTGTACACCCATGATATCCGCCATCAGCTTTCTCGCCTCGGGAATACCGTCCAGTCCTCCGTAGTTTCTCACATCCATACCATCCTCAGCCTTCATAGCGCTCTGAGAATTTACAGCATCCAGAAAATCCATTGCCATATCCAGCTGATTCACTGCCGGTTTTCCTCTGGACATATCCAGTTTCAGGCCTTTGCCTTTGGCATCTTCATATGCAGCATTTAATTCTGCCTTCAATGTTAAAAGTTCTTCCTTGGTTAATTCCTGATATGCTTTCATTTCGTACCATACCTTTCTCGTCTTTTCCCTTTGGGAATACGCTTTCTCCTGTGGATGTTGGATAATCGTATACAATCATACACTTCGAATATCATACTATAAGAAGTTTCTTTACACAATACCCTTTTTTATAAATTTTAAAAAAACAGCCGCTGCATGTCTCCATCCAACGGCTGTTACTTACATCTTATGAAATTGTCATTTCTGACTGGTCAGTTATTTGGCGTAATCAATTACGCGGCTTTCACGGATCACATTTACCTTGATCTGTCCGGGATATTCCAATTCAGCTTCGATCTGCTTGGAAATATCTCTTGCCAACAGTACCATATCGGCATCTGAGATCTGCTCGGGCACTACCATAACACGAACTTCACGACCTGCCTGAATAGCAAAAGATTTATCTACACCTTTGAAATTGTTTGTGATATCTTCTAACTGTCTTAATCTGCTAGTATAGGTTTCCAGTGTTTCCCTTCTAGCTCCCGGTCTTGCAGCGGATATTGTATCAGCAGCTTGTACAATACATGCAATCAGGGAAGTAGGCTCTACATCGCCATGGTGAGATTCCACTGCGTTGATAACCGTAGCGTTCTCTTTGTATTTCCGACACAGTTCAGCACCCAGCTGAATATGGGAACCTTCCATCTCGTGATCCACTGCCTTACCGATATCATGCAGCAGTCCCGCTCTCTTGGCAAGTCTCACATCCAGTCCCAGTTCAGCAGCTAACAGTCCTGACAACTGGGCTACCTCTATAGAATGCTTCAATGCGTTCTGACCATAGCTGGTACGGAATTTCATCTTTCCGAGTAATCTTACAAGTTCAGGGTGGATACCGTGTACACCGACTTCCAGCGTAGCGGCTTCGCCCTCTTCCTTGATCATTACTTCGACTTCTTTCTGCGCCTTCTCAACCATTTCTTCGATTCTGGCCGGATGAATACGTCCGTCCACAATCAGCTTCTCCAGCGCAATTCTCGCTACTTCACGGCGAATCGGATCAAATCCGGACAGGATTACTGCTTCCGGAGTATCATCAATGATCAGGTCAACACCTGTCATGGTCTCAAGGGTACGGATATTACGTCCCTCGCGTCCGATGATACGTCCCTTCATTTCGTCATTCGGTAACTGTACAACGGAAATTGTAGTCTCAGAGACATGGTCTGCTGCACATCTCTGTATTGCATTAACCACATATTCCTTTGCCTTTTTGTCTGCTTCTTCTTTGGCCCGACTCTCCATTTCCTTGATCATCACGGCCGATTCATGTTTCACTTCATCTTCAACAATTTTCAATAAGTAGTCTTTTGCTTGTTCAGAGGTTAATCCGGAAATTCTTTCCAGTTCCTGCACACGTTGCTCATTCAGTCTGGAGACTTCTTCCTTCATCTTATTGAGGGATTCTTCTCTGGATGCTAAACTTGCTTCGCGCTTCTCGATGGCATCTGCTTTCTTATCGATGTTCTCTTCCTTCTGCTGAACTCTGCGCTCATACCGCTGGGCTTCCGCTCTGCGTTCCTTGATCTCCTTGTCCAGTTCATTCTTGGTACGAATGGACTCTTCCTTAACTTCCAGGAGTGATTCGCGCTTTTTGTTCTCTGCAGTCTTCAGGGCTTCATCAATAATCTCTCTTGCCTTTTCCTCTGCGTTGCCGATGGTTCCTTCCGCATTCTTCTTCAGACGGGATGTGGTAACCTTTGCTGTGATCAGCACTGCAGCGACAATGGCAATAACAGAAACCACTAATACTATTACAATACTAGTGTCCACTACAGGAGCACCTCCTTATGAAATTTTCATTGTACATTTTGCTCCGACAATACAAATTATCGTTCATCATAGAATGCAATTTATGTACATTCTAACAAGCAATTCACAACATTATTAGTGTAAACTGAATTTATCCCTCTGTCAAGTACAAGTCACAATTAGACCAAAAATAGTTCCTCATTGAAAGTATTCTTTGTGCATTATTTCTTGCTGTTTGGCGGATAACCGGATCACAGACACGGTCATTGGAAATCATCACTGTATCCGCCACCGATTGCCTTGCGGATAGCTTCCCCGGAAAAGCCTTTTCTTGCCAGAAATGCGTATATTTTCTGTTGTTCTTTCCAATCTCTTTTCGTGTCAGGATCATAATGTTTCTTACGAAGCAGTTCCCTGATCATACTCTGCTCATCCTGTTCCCCACCATTCTCACGCCATGTCTGCCAGGCTTCTTCTATAGTGGCTGCTGAAATCCCCTTGCCTGACAGATCCTGTTCAATCCGCCTTCTGCTCCGGCTGTTCTCATGATAAGTGATATAATCCACAGCGTAACGGAGATCATCTATATAATGAAAACCCGCCACATAGGCAATGGCCTGCTCTGTAATCTCCGCCGGATAATACCCCTGCTGTAATTTGGTCCGTAACTGGGATGTAGTATATTCCCGTCCCTGCAGCAGATTCATTGCACGCAGTTTTGCTCTCTTAGGTAATACCTCCTGCATGATCGTGCGGTAATCCTCCGGACGGATCTCTTCTCCCTCTTTTATATGGTAGAGACGCAATTCGCCTTTGTATAATACAAAGGCGAATTCCTGATCAATGTATACCTTACTTCTCGATTTGGAAAGTTCCGTAACCTGTGTTACCAGCATGGAGTTACTCTTCTTTCTCTGCTGCGGCAGTGGTGTCTTTCTTTAATCCGTAATGTTCTCTGACCTTCTCTGCGATTTCATCACAGACAGCAGGATTATCCTTCAGATACTGCTTGGCATTCTCTCTGCCCTGTCCGATCGTGTTGCCCTCATAGGCATACCATGCACCTGACTTGGCTACAACGTCACAGCTGGCTGCCAGATCCAGAATATCTCCTACCATAGAGATACCCTCTCCGAACATAATGTCAAACTCCGCTTCCTTGAAAGGAGGTGCGATCTTATTCTTTACGACCTTGACGCGGGTACGGTTACCGATCACTTCACCGCCCTGCTTCAATGCTTCGATTCTTCTGACATCCAGTCTTACAGAGGAATAGAACTTCAAGGCACGTCCGCCGGTAGTCGTCTCGGGGTTACCGAACATGACACCTACCTTCTCACGCAGCTGATTGATAAAGATAACAGTACAGTTGGACTTGCTGATCACAGCGGTCAGCTTACGCAGTGCCTGGGACATCAGTCGTGCCTGTAAGCCTACATGGCTGTCTCCCATATCTCCATCGATCTCGGCCTTGGGTACCAATGCGGCTACAGAGTCCACTACAATAATGTCAATCGCACCGGAACGTACCATGGTCTCCGTGATTTCCAGTGCCTGTTCCCCGTTGTCCGGCTGGGAAATATAAAGGTTGTCAATATCTACACCGATGTTCTTCGCATAGACGGGATCGAGTGCATGCTCCGCATCAATAAATCCGGCAATGCCGCCTCTCTTCTGTACTTCTGCGATCATATGTAAGGTAACAGTAGTCTTACCACTGGATTCCGGTCCGTAGATCTCAATGATTCGTCCCTTGGGAATACCGCCCAGTCCCAATGCTATATCCAAACTTAAAGAACCGGTGGGGATCGTCTCCACATTCATCTGCGCCGTGGGATCTCCCAGCTTCATCACCGCGCCCTTTCCGTACTGCTTCTCAATCTGGCTCAGTGCCGCATCCAATGCTTTAAGCTTATCGTCTTTTTCCATGTCAATCTCCTTTTTGTTTAAGGAACAAATGTTCTGCTTTTTATTTAGGATAAAACATTTGTTCGTGTTTGTCAATGTCTATTTTTATTATACCTGTTTTGTGTCCATTAAAACTCCCTCATAGCATTCCTCCTTTTTTCGTTCCGATGATCGTCTGAAATTTTGGCGAATGCCTGAGCTGTCGATGATCAGAAATGGCAGATATGTTGTGGGTCATAAGATCAAGATACAAAAAGAATGTATCACACTTCCCCGCTTCCCGCAAGGATGCATGATACATTTCTAAAGTTTTCGGCACTATCTACAATTTTGTCCCCCTCTGTTTTGAGGGTATCTCACAAATTATTTTTTTGTTACTTTTTGCCAAATGTAACTTTACTGAAGTATTTCAGGATACAGCTGCGCATAAGGATCAGCGCCGCAGAGGTGGATGCCTCTCTGATCTGGCTTCGGGTTCCTGAGAAATGATACTCTTTTACCGTAACCTCTCCCTTTACGCTGCATCCGATATATACCAGACCTACAGGCTTTTCCTCGGTTCCGCCGTCCGGTCCGGCGATCCCTGTCACAGCCACGGACACATCCGATTTCGTCAGAAGTGCTGCTCCCTTTGCCATTTCTCCGGCAGTCTTGCTGCTGACGGCACCGTATTTGTCCAGTGTGCTCTTACGTACTCCCAGGAATTTCCGTTTTGCCTTATTGGAATAAGTCACCAGTCCGGCCTTATAGCATTCCGATACCCCGGGTACATTTATGATCCTTGCAGCGATCATACCCCCGGTACAGGACTCTGCCGTTGTCACCGTCAGTTTATTTGCCAACAGCAGATCCGCCACTGCCATTTCCAGCGTGGTCTCCGCCTTGGTACTGTAAATATCTCCTCCGAAACGGGATTTCAGTTCTTTTACTACGGGTTTGATTGCTTTTCCGGCTGCTTTTGCATTTTCCCCGGAAGCCGTCACACGGATATGTACTTCCCCTGTCTTGGCATAAGTTGCAATGGTAGGATTCGTCTGTCCATCGATCAGATCCTTCAGGGTATCCTCCACCTGGCTTTCCGGCACACCGCATACTTTCACCATCTGGGAACAGATTGTGCCCGGAGTAAGTTCGTCCAGATAAGGCAATACCTGCTGTTCGAACATCGGAATCAGTTCTGCGGGCGGGCCGGGAAGCAGAACGATACGGTTTTTCCCGGTTTCAAGAATGATACCGGGTGCTGTTCCGTTGTCATTATCCAACACTTTTGCACCATCCGGCACCATAGCCTGTTTCCAGTTATTTTCTGTCGGCTGCAGATCTCTCGCAGCGAAAAACTCTGCGATCCGTTCCATGCTGCGATCATCTACCGTCAATTGTTTACCGCAGACCTGTGCTACCGTCTCCTTGGTCAGATCATCTTCCGTAGGTCCCAGTCCGCCGGACAGCAGAATTACATCAGAGCGTTCCATTGCGCACTTTAAAACACCTGCCAGTCTCTCCGCATTATCTCCCACTACCGTCTGATAATAGCAGTCAAGCCCGACTCCCGCCAGTTTTTCCGCCAGATAGGATGCATTGGTATTTACAATGTTTCCAAGTAATATTTCGGTACCCACACAGATGATCTCAGCTGTCATATCTTTACCGCCTTTCGATGAAATAGAACTTTTTATTTCGTATTCTTCATAACATCCTTGTTCTTTACCAGATAATCAATTAAAGACACCACTGTGAGAATCAGGGCGATCCACATAATAATGTCCGTCAGGATCTGTAACTGCGGGAAGTTGGCGATCATCAGGCAGATCATGACCATCTGGAAGGTGGTCTTGAATTTGCCCCAGTAGCTTGCGGCAATGACTACGCCGTTGTCGGAAGCAATCAGGCGGAAACCGCTGATAATGAACTCTCTGGCGATGATGATGATAACCACCCAGGAAGGAATGCGGTTCATCTCGATCAGTGCGATCATGGCAGAGCAAACCAACAGCTTGTCAGCCAGCGGATCCATGAACTTTCCGAAGTCTGTGATCAGATTATATTTTCTCGCAATCTTTCCATCGATCATATCTGTCAGACTGGCAATAATAAAAATAGCCAGTGCGATCATATCTGTCACGAAAGTATTGTCGCCAAACCATCCGGCCTGGCCTCCCAGTAACAGGATAATAAACGGTACGATCAGAATAACACGGAAAATAGTCAGCTTATTGGGAAGATTCATTTTACTCATGGTATATCTCTCCTATCAGATCATATTCATTGGAATCCGTGACCAGCACCTTTACAAAGTCCCCTGTCATCAGATTCGCTGAAGTATTTACAAACAGATAACCGTCCACATTCGGAGCATCTCTGTAGGTTCTGGCTACATAGGTCTCTTCGTCCGCAACCTTTCCCTCGATCATTACGGTCAGCACACGGCCTACCATATCCTCTGCTTTGTCAAAAGCGATGGCCTGCTGCAATTCCATCAGTTCATCCCGGCGGAATTCCTTTACCTCCTGGGGAACCTGATCTTCCATGGTCGCTGCCGGAGTATCTTCCTCCTGAGAATAAGGGAATACACCCAGGCGGTCGAATTCCATCTCATTCACAAAACGATACAGTTCTTCGAAATCCTCCTGTGTCTCTCCGGGGAATCCGCTGATCAATGTGGTTCTCAGACAGATATCGGGGATCTTCTCCCGTAGTCTGCCGATAATGGCACGGAGTTCTGCCTGATCGGTACGTCTTCCCATGCGCTTTAACACATTGTCGGAAGCATGCTGGATGGGAATATCCAGATAATTGCAGACCTTAGGCTCTGCTGCAATGGCATCGATCAGTTCCTCCGTGATCTCCTCCGGATAGCAGTACAAAATGCGGATCCAGTAAATGCCGGGGATCTGTGCCAGTTCATGCAGAAGTCTCGGCAGCTCTTTCCTGCCATACAGATCCACACCGTACAATGTAGTCTCCTGGGCTACCAGAATCAGTTCCCGCACACCCTTGTCTGCCAGTTCTGCGGCTTCTTTTAACAGGCTCTCCATGGGAACACTGCGGTAATTGCCTCTGACCTTCGGAATAATACAGTAGGTGCAGTGTTTATCACAGCCCTCTGCAATTTTCAGATACGCAAAATGTCCGCCTGTAGTGACAACTCTATTCGTCTCTGTCACAGGGGCGGCATTAATATCTTCATAGTGATTCTGTTTCCGGCCTGCCAGGATTTCTTCCAGTGCGGCCACGATCTCGTCGATGGCAGTGGTTCCGATAATAGCATCCACCTGGGGGATTTCCTTCTGGATCTCCTCGCGGTAACGCTGTGCCAGACAGCCTGCGGCGATCAGGGCTTTGATCTGCCCGCTGTCCTTCAGTTCTCCCATCTGCAATAACGTATTGATACTTTCTTCCTTGGCATCGCCGATAAAGCAGCAGGTATTAACGACTACTGCGTCTGCCTCTGCCTCATCGTCCGTGAAGGTATAACCTTTTTCCTGGAGCATGCCAAGCATCTTCTCGGAATCGACAAGATTCTTGTCACAGCCCAGGGATACAAACAATATCTTCATGTGTCTTATGCTTCCTCATCATCTCCGAGGATCTTGATCTTACCCTGATTCAGCTCCTCTACTGCAATGGACAGAGGCTTATCAACCTTTGCGGTTACCAGCGGCTCTTCTCCTGCGATGATCTGTCTTGCTCTCTTGGCAGTTGCCATAACGATAGAATAACGGCTGTTAACTACAGGTGCTTCTCCGGGTTCTACCTCGCTGTTTACTACTTTCATTAAATCGGTATAAGAGGGATGTAACATTTTATTTTGCTCCTTTCGCGAAACCTTTCAGTTCCTCTCTGATCTCTTTGATAAATTCCACACGACGGGACGGCTCGTTTTTCGCTGCCAGTACAAATTTCTGTACCTCTGCGGCGCACTCGTCCAGATCGTCGTTCACTACTATATAATCATAGGCATCCATGCCTTCTGATTCTTCATAAGCCCGGGCCAGTCTCTGTGCGATAACATCCGCTGTCTCGGTACCCCTGCCCACCAGTCTCCTCTGTAATTCCTCTGCGTTGGGCGGTGTCACAAACAATAACAGGCTCTCGGGAAACTGCTCTTTGATCTTCATTGCTCCCTGGATCTCAATCTCTAAAATGACATCCTTGCCTGCTTTCATCTGTTCTTCTACATATGCTTTCGGCGTTCCGTAATAATTGCCGCAATACTGAGCATACTCGATAAATCCGTTTTTTGCAATATTTTCTTCAAATTGTTCTCGGGTCCGGAAGAAATATTCCCTTCCGTCCTGCTCGCCTTCTCTGGGCTGTCTGGTGGTCATGGAAATGGACAATGCATAATTATCATATTCCGACAACAGCTTCTTTACCAGAGTTCCTTTTCCGGCTCCGGAAAATCCGGAGATCACCATCAAAATTCCTTTATTCTCCATCTTCGCTATCCTCTTTTTCTTCGTCCGGCCACAGTGCCTGTGCCCTTCCCGCAATTGTCTCGGGAAGCAGTGCCGACAGAACGATCTGGCTGTTCTCCATGACCAGAACGGATTTCGTCTTTCGCCCCTGAGTGGCATCAATCGCAAGCCCGGTTTCTTTTGCCTTCTGCACCATACGTTTGATCGGTGCGGACTCCGGACTGACTATGGCGATGATCTTATCCGTATTCACAATATTGCCAAATCCCACATGAATCAGTCGGTTCATCTGCTCACCTTTTATTCAATATTCTGTATCTGCTCTCTGACCTTCTCGATCTCGGTCTTAAGTTCAATTGCACAGTTGGAAATCTCTAAGTCGTTGGACTTGGACAGAATCGTGTTGGCTTCGCGGTTCATCTCCTGCGCCAGGAAATCCAGTTTTCGTCCGATACTTCCGCCGGCGATCAACGTATTTTTCGTGGTCTCGATATGGCTGCGCAGTCTCACAAGTTCTTCATCCACGCACACCTTGTCTGCAAAGATCGTTACCTCGGTCAGAAGTCTTCCTTCATCCACCGTGGTGTCGCCTAACAGTTCCTTTACGCGGTCTTCCAGTCTCTGACGGTATTCCGCAATGATCTGCGGAGAACGTTCCGTAATGAAATCCACCAGTTTTAACATACCGTCCAGTTTACCGATCAGATCATCTCTTAAATGCTCGCCTTCTGTGATACGGGTCTGTACGAACATCTCACAGGCACCCTTTAAGGCTCTCTGCAGTTCCTTCCACAGTTCTTCTTCGTCAATGTCCTGTTCTTCCATGACGAATACATCCGGATATTTGGACAACGTGGATACTCTGATATCACAATCCAGGTCAAAATCACTTGCCATCTGCTTCAAATATCCCAGATACTCCGCTGCCAGTTCCTTGTTATAACGTACATTGGAAGTATTCTCGGAAAAATCTTCATAAGTGATGAACAGATCCACCTTACCTCTGGAAATGTAGTTCTTCAGTTCTGCGCGGATGGCAGACTCGAAGAAATTCAATTTCTTCGGCATCTTGATATTCACATCAAGGTAGCGATGATTTACGGATTTCATCTCTACGGTAAACTTCCTGTTGTTCTCGGCAGTTTCGCATCTGCCAAATCCCGTCATACTCTTGATCATAAGTTTCTCCTATGTTCTCACAATCCGGTCTGTTCTTAGCCTTTGCGGCTTTGATATCATTTTATTATAAAATAACTTTCCCCTTTGCGTCAAGTATGTCACAATATTCTGATGTATTTTTCACGCATAAGTTCTCTATATTTTTACATCCATAACACTTCAAAATCGTTAAATGCAGACGGAATGTTTTTTACATTGGCTTTTATCTACTTCCACTCATCATAATGTTCCAGAAAATGATGTTTCACGCCATCCTCTTTGTAGGCAATGATCGTACGCAGATTTACATTCTCCACGCTCTTGAAAATATTTCCCTCGATGAACGGATTGGTCTGCTTCAGGGAAGCGATCAGGTTCTTGATCTCCATGCGCTTGGAAGGGCTGCTGCCATCGGTACGGCAGGTAGTGCAGGTATCCGTGAACCGGCAGGCACACTGGATAAAATGCAGATCATTGTAGTCTCTCCAATGTTTGATATCATCCTCACGGATCAGATACATCGGACGAATCAGCTCCATGCCCTCGAAATTCGTACTGTGAAGTTTCGGCATCATCGTCTGCACCTGTCCTCCGTACAGCATTCCCATCAGTATCGTCTCGATGACATCATCGTAATGATGACCTAAGGCAATCTTATTGCACCCCAGTTCTTTTGCATGACTGTACAGATAGCCTCTGCGCATTCTGGCACACAGATAACAGGGGGAATCTTCAATATCATAAACTGCATCAAAGATTGATGACTCAAAGACGGTAATGGGAATATCCATTAACTTCGCGTTATTCTCAATGATCTTGCGGTTCGCCTCGCTGTATCCCGGATCCATTACCAAAAATACCAGTTCAAAAGGGAACTTATTATGACGCTTCAGCTCCTGAAAAAGCTTCGCCATCAGCATAGAATCCTTACCGCCGGAGATACATACCGCGATTTTGTCATTCTCCTGAATCATATCATATTCATTGATGGCCTTGGCAAATCTGGAAAAAAGCGTCTTGTGGAATTTCTTGCGGATGCTTTTCTCGATCTCACGTGCTCTCTCATTCTCCGCTTCCCCCGGCTGTTCCTTTTGCATCAGATTCAAAAGCCATCCTGTATAACCGCCCTGCAAACTGTAGGCATCCATTCCCTGCTCTCTGAAATACTCTGCGGATACCTTGCTGTTCTGCCCTCTGCTACAATACAGGACCATTTTTTTATCCCCTGCTGCCGCAGCCAGCTTTTCATCCAGTTCGCATTCAGAAATAGCGATGGCACCGGGAATCTTGCCGTAATTTACTGCCTCATCTCCTCTGGTATCGACCAGGATATAACTATTCGGTTCTAACGCCTGCACCTGCTCCCATGTGATCTCACAGGAATCTGTTGATTGCTCTACATTCTTTTCTGTCATTGTCATTTTTTCTTCCATCATATCTTATTTGTTTCTCTTCCTCAGTTTACCTTGTACGGTTTCATCGCCTGCATCGAGCCCCGGGCATGCTTATATTTTTTTATCACGTTTACTTGGTTTGGCAAACAATCTCAGGTAAGTTGTCCCGCAGTTGCATCAGGCTGTCACACTTTAGATCCACCAACGTAAGAATCTCCTCTGTCGGCGGCAGCTGGTCCGGTACCATGACGGTATATAATCCTGCCGCATGCGCAGATCTGATTCCGTTAAAAGAATCTTCCACCGCCAGTGCCTGCTTTGGAGTCACTCCCATTTCTTCACAAGCCTTCAGATAAATATCCGGTGCGGGCTTGCCGTTTTCCACCATATCTCCGCAGATGATCTTCCGGAAATATCCGGTGATGCCGGCTCTGTCCAGATGTTCCATGACAGCCGACTTTCTCGTAGAGGAAGCTAATGCCACCGGAATCTGGTGAACCTTCAGATATTCCAGGATCTCATGAACGCCCGGTTTCTCCGGAATACCTTCTTTGGCTTCCTTTTCACGGAATCTCCTGCTGCATTCTTTATCCAGTTCTTCAAAAGAAGCTGTAAGCCCTTGCTCCTGTCTTGCTTTTTCAAAAATTTCTTTGGTTCCCTGTCTGGTTCTGCCGATACAGGCTTTGGATATGTCATCCACGTTCTTAAAGCCTTTCGGTTCTGCCGTTTCTCTCCAACATTCCATATAAATCCTCTCGGTGTCGAAGAGCACTCCGTCCATATCAAATACAACCGTGGTTATCGTTCTGTTCATGTTTTATCTATTCCTTTCGCTTTGCACAGCCATCACTTTGCCCGGAAATAGTAATCGATAAGTTCGGTTCCTTCCATGGCAATATAAGTCCCATACATGGGAATATTGCAGCACAGCGTCCGGCTGCCCTTCGGGAAGATCAACTCATATCCCTTCGAGGAAGCCAGTCCCGGATATCTGTCATCCTCTCTTCCATAGGAAAAGTAAACAGCGGAATTTCCCAGCTTTATAGGCTTCGGTGCCCCGATTCCTCCGGCGATCAGGCTCTCGTCCTTTTTCCAGTCAAAAAAGGTCCAGACCTTGTTTTCTCCGATTTGTCTGGGTTCTCTGTCACGTTCCTTCAGCAGAATCTTACCTTGCCTGTTCAAAAATGTCAATGTTCCCGTCTTTTTCTCGATCAGAATCCGCGCACCGGTCATCGTGATCTCCACGGTGGAAGGCGTCTCTTTCACATTCCAAGTAAGATCCTCTGCTGCCGCTACCGCTGCCTTGGGGAACTGCCCCTGCTGCCCTCTGGCAAAGCAGATTCGAAACAGATCCCGGGCAAGCGGCATGATCCGCAGCGTCCCGTAACTGCTGAGCAGATCCACTGATGTCTTTCCTTTCATGACCATGCGCACGGCACAGTCGATCCTGGAATGTCCGGCAGGCATCAGGTTTTTGGTATCCGGCATGTCACCGTATTCACCGTCGTTTTCGATCTCTGAATTTGCAGTTGTTACAGACTGTTTCTGTATCTGCCCGTTCGGCCTCCTGTTTTGCTCTGTTCGGTTTTTCACCGTATGCTTTGATGCTGCCGATCCCTGTTCCGTTCGATTTTGCGCTGCCGCGCTCTGCACCTGTATCTTCTTCGGTCCGTAACGTTCTCGCGCAAGCCGCTCTTTTTCCGCTTCCTGCGCTCTCTGCCTGTAGATCTCTTCTTTTGTTTTCTCCGGCTCTTCCGGTTTTTTTACAGTCTTCACCGGCTTCTTCGTATCTGCTGCAAGACGCATTCTCTGTTTCTGCTCCGGAGATACCGGGGCTGCAATCAGACCGGTCAGTTTTCCCCGGTACAGCACCGTGAGTTCATGCAAAGCTCTGGTGGCTGCCACATACAGCTGTTTTACATAGCCGTCTTCCACCGGATAATCTTCCTCCGAGGCGTTGAAGATCAGTACCGCATCGAATTCCAGACCTTTGGTGTATTTTAACGGGAGTACCATGACTCCCTCGCCGATCTCATATTTACCGGCATCACCGGTATTTAATTCCACCTTTCCCTGCAGAGCTGCCGTAACTTTTTCCGCTTCCGCCTCATCCATACAGACCACCGCAATCGTATCCATCCCCTTATCCTGCCATGCTTTTATGATCTGTTCCGCCTGCCTTGCCTGATCGGTAAAATCTGCACACTCATTTACCGTGACCGGCTCTCCGTGACGGATGATGGGCTCCACCGGATAGACCGGAAAACTTCCGTGATACAGAATATCCGTGGCAAACTCCGAGATCTCCACGG
>JBNMHS010000011.1:0-51181 GCA_050872885.1 Acetatifactor sp. | reverse complement strand
TATTTAAACAATATATTATGTTTTCCCTGTAACGTCCTCGAATGATACTTCATGGAATTTACGGTTTGTATTTTCCCATTCGGCAGAGAATTAACCAATTCAAGAGAAGAAATCATTTCCCCATTCAAATCCTGAATAAATGTCTGGTTCTGCTGCCGCTGTAAAGCTAATTCTTTTTTGTCCTGCTCCTGCTGCCGCTTTAACATTTTGAAGTATTCCCTTAATTTGCTGCACATATAAATTGTTCTTTTGGCGTTTCTGGTTTTCAGAGATACTAATTTTATCAATCCGTTTTGGTACTGCATTTGTCTGTCTATTGTAATGATACCGTTCTTTATATCCACGTTAGACCATTTTAAACCGTAGCACTCATTGATACGCAATCCGCAATACTTCCCCAACATATAAGCTGTTTCTGCATTTGTGCCTTTGAAATAGCTGTCTAGCCGCTCAATCTCTTTATCGTCAAAAGAAACAATGTCTAAATCGTCATCAATCTTTAATTTAGGCATGTGGATTTTTATATCTTTATTTACGCACAATCTGTTGTAGGAATCCACATCAATATAATTTCTGGAATATGCCTGTCCAAAAATCAGATAAAACATTTTCAAAAAGGATTCTGTATAGGAATAGGCTCTATTGTCCGTATAATACAGTTCTTCCAAATAATCCTGTATTTCTGCCGCTGTTATTTCATCAATGTATCTTTTCCCAAATCTGGCGTACAGATGATTGTTCCATAAGGAATCCTGCTTTTTGATAGTTGTATAGGCTTTTCCGCTCCTGCCTTTTTCACAGTATTCTTGATATACTTCTGTTACTGTCTTTCTTATAATCGTTTTTTGCGGCGACAGCAGGGCTTTTGACTTCTCTTGTGCGATTGCTGTTTCTCTTGCCTTTGCCGCCTGTTTTGCTGTCTTAAAAGGATTCCCCGATTCATTTTTTAATTTCTTTGCTTCTTTCCTCTTTCCGTTGATAACAATAGCGTAACGATAACCCCAGTAACCATTTTCCAACTGATAAACTCCTGCAAATCCTGTTTCTGACATAAATAAAACCTCCTGCTAAGTGTACTTTTGTTGTACTTTCCTTGCAGGAAGTTCTTTGATAGTTCTTATAAAGTTGTACCGAAAAGTGTACCTTTGTTTTCCTGTTATTCCTTGTAAATAAAGAGAGCAAAAGAGCTGAACCTCGACGCTATCCACGATACCGTACACGAGATGGCACGCGACGAAGCCCGCCACGGCAAGGCTTTCGAAGGACTGCTCAAGAGATACTTTGGCTAAGCTACAAGCCATGCAAGGATAAAACAGAGACAGCCGGAGAGCATTTATGCGCTCCCGGCTGTTTTCTATTTTAGACTTATACGGCGGCAACTCTCCTACCGCCTCTTTTCTTGACTTTATATTCTGTGGCAGATATGATAAGTATATTGATTTGTCTATTATGCATAGGAGATTATCCATGAAGAAAAAAGTATTCAACATTATTCAGATAGGCGATAAGAGCAATCGTTTAAGCCGTCTTTTCGACATTTTTATAGCAGTTGTCATCTGCACCAATATTCTGGTGACTTTTTTGCAGACTTTTGATGAACTTTCCTCCCTGTTTCCTTTTTTTCATGTGATCGAAGTTATTACGATTCTGATTTTCTGTGTGGAATACGGGCTGCGGATCTGGACGGCGGATTATCTGTATCCGGACAAGAGCGAATTCCGTTCCCGGATGCGATTTCTGATCTCCTTCGACGGCATTATCGACCTGCTGACGATCTTACCTTTTTTCTTCCTGTCCGGTATGGTCATTTTCCGAATGCTGCGGGTGGCGAGAATTTTTCATCTGTTCCGTCTGAATGCCAGATATGACTCCTTTAATGTTATTACCACTGTCCTGTATGAAAAGCGAAATCAGATCATTTCGTCTGTGTTCATCGTACTGATTCTGATGCTGGCCAGCAGTCTGTGTATGTACAGTGTGGAGCATGACTCCCAGCCGGAGGTGTTCCGCAATGCTTTCAGCGGGATCTGGTGGAGTATGTCGACGCTTCTCACCGTAGGTTACGGAGATATCTATCCTATCACCACTCTGGGGCGGATCATGGCGATCTGTATTGCGTATCTCGGTGTCGGTGCCGTGGCTATCCCCACCGGTATTATCAGTGCCGGTTTCGTAGAGCAGTACCAGCGTAAAAGTGGTCTGTCTAATATCAAGCAGGCCGATATCCGTGAAATTGCTGAGATTTTCGTGGACAAACGCTATGCCGGTAAAACAGTGAAAGAAATGGAAGAGGCAGAACAGGTCACGATCTTCCTGATTCTGCGGGAGGATCTGTCCGTTCTGCCTCAAAAAGACACGCTATTGAAATTAAATGACATTATTGTGATACGTGGGGAGAATGCGTAACACTAGGCAGCTCCTATTTTGTCTCGGTGCTCTCCGCTGTATCCGTGGTCTCGGTCGCTTCTGCAGCCGTTTCCGTCTCGGCCGCTTCAGTACTTTCTTCCGTACTTTCTTCTGTGCTTTCTTCCGTGCTTTCTTCCGTGCTTTCCTCTGTCTCTTCCACGAGATCATCCAGTGTATAGTTAAATCCGGTAACTACATTGGTGGTCACGGCATATACTGTCATCTCGGAAGGGAATGCGATATAGTACTGGCTGGTCATGGAATTCAGGCTGCCGACATTGATGATGACGCTGCGGTCGGCTGTCTCATAGGAGATCGTCCGCTCCGGGTTCGCCAGTCCATACTGTGACATATCCGTCACATTCTCGATCACCTGATTGACCTTCAGGGGTGCCACCTTCAAGAGCATGGCTTTGATACGTTCCTGATTCAGATTCAGGGAATGATCGTCCGCATAATACCAGGTATCTTCCTCTTTTTCAAAGGAATAGGTTTCCCCTTCATATATATAGCTGAAGCTTGTAATGTCATCATAGTTTACGTCCAGGACGGTTTCATCTGTGTCTTCTGTCGCAGTCGTATCCGCTGATGCGTTTTTATTATATTGTCTGAGTCCCAGGAAGGCTGCCGCCAGCACTACCAGTGCCAGCAGCATCCCGATCATCTGTCTTTGTTTCTTTTTCATAGTAACACTCTGACCTTTCTGTCTTCGTTTTCTGCCCTTATGCTTATTGCCCGATTTTGTAGCAAGCGCTTTTATCTCTTCCGTCTGCGGAACCAGATCACGAATCCGGCGATCATACAGCCGATCGGCAGGATCACAGTAACCAGCAGTCCCAGCAGCAGGATCTGCATGGAATCCACCACCAGATTGGATACTTCGTAGCTCTTCACAGGAATTGATACGGAAGTCTCATGGTCTGCCATGCCACTGAAAGTATTGGTAAACAATGTCAGGTTTGCACCGCTGACAACGGCATTGGCATCATCCGTAAACATCTGCTCGCAGCCGTATACGATCAGTGTCGCATCCCCGTCATCCAGTGTTTTTACTGCTTCTACGCCCAGGGCAAAAGGTCCGTCCACATCATTTTCTCCCTGAGAGAAATCCTGCATGTTGCCGACTTCCTGTTTGGCAAAAGAGCTGTCGGAGGTCGTCAGGAAAGTATCATAAGTAATATCGCCCACGGCTGTCTCGTCGGTACTCTCATCCTCCGGAACGATGATACCCTGCGCATACGGCAGGAACAGATATTTTCCGTAAGTGCCGGAAGTATAGGTATCGGAACTCTGGGTCGGCAGGATATAATAAGGGCTTCTGTAGTAGCCGTTGGAATCATTCTCTACGACCAGACCTTTGGCAACGCTCAAGTTCATATAGCTCAGTACCGCATCAATATTCGGAGTCTCTTCATCCGTATAGCCGGTGACCAGAATGACTTTGCCGCCGTTGTCCAGATAGTCGATCACCTTGTCTTTATCATCTGAAGAGAAATCACTGGTAGCGCCGTTGATGAACAGGCAGGCCGCATCCTCGGGAACAACATCGACATCCATGAGATTCAGGCTCTCGTAAGTTACATTTTCCTTATTCAGGGCAGAGGTAAAGGTGTTGCTCAGGCTCAGCTCGTTATGTCCGGTTGTCATATAGACTTTCGGCATATCGTCGTTCAAAACATAATCCAGAGCACTTGTGATCTGTCCTTCACCGTCGTAACCGGTCGTCGTAGTGTTGTAGCTGTAAGTGTTATAGTCAAAATCATAGGAAGATTCGTAAATATCACTGTAGTTAATTACTTTATTACGCTTGTCACTGACCACGATCAGGCTGTTGGTGCTGATATTGCCGGTGGTGTACTGGGTATAGAACATCGGGTTGATCGTGGGATCCACATATTCCACGGTGATGTGATCCGACAGATCATCATATCTCTGCAATGTCTGACCCAGTGTGGAATCCTCGTTGTCCTTATTTACCAGTACGTAAATCGTGACATCATCCTGCATATTTTTCACATATTCAATGGTCTGATCCGTCAGGGAGTACAGCTTCTGGCTGGTCATATCAATGGCCGTCCAAGTCGAAGGCATCTCGCCTAAAATAATATTTACTACCACAACCAGTGCCACAGCCACTGCAATCATGCCGGTGCTGTAGGCGCTGAAACTTAAGTTTTTCACGGACATGCTGTAACGGCGCTTCTGAATAGACTGCACCGTGAGGAACAGCACCAATGCCGTAACAGACACATAATATACGATAGATGAAATATCCAAGGTACCGTTCAACAGGTTGGCAAACGGTGTATACAGATCAAAACAACGCAACAGCTTCGTCAGCAGATTGCCGGTACTGGAGATAATGCTGCAGATGGAATCCATCATATATCCCAGGAACAATACCACAAAAGTCAGTACCGCCGCGATCACCTGGCTCTCCGTCAGGGAGGACAGGAACAGACCAATGGCAATCGCAGTCATTCCGAAGAGGAAATATGCCAAAATCGACAGATAGGCTTCTCCCATGGGAACGCTGCCGTACTGCGCCATGATCAGTGGATAAAAACAGATAATGGCTACCGGAATGGCGAAAATAGTTAAAAGTGCCAGGAATTTTCCCATGACGATACCGCCCACGGATACCGGCGCCGTGAGAATCAACTGATCAGTCTTGCTCCGCTTTTCCTCCGCCAGAATACGCATGGTCAGGATAGGCACCGTCAGCATGAACAGGAACGTAACACTGGATACCACATATGCAAAATAAGGATATCCGTTCATCAGGTTATATACGCTGAAATACAGTCCCAGGAAAAACAGGGTCACTGCGATAAATAAAAATCCGATAAAGGAACGGAAATAGGATTTCAGTTCTCTCTTATATATTGCTAACATATTATTCCGCCTCCTTTGTAGTAGTTGCATTTTCTGATGCTGTTTCGCTTGCTTTCTGCGCAGCACCTGCTTCCGACTTGGACTCGTTACTCTTGGTTTCCTTTACGTCGGTCGCAAAGGAATCACTGTCTGCTGCCGCTTTTTTATGCCGGGTAAACAGTTTTTTCTTCTCAGGCTGTGAGGGCGCTACATCTTCTGTCAGTTCCAGGAAGATGTCTTCCAGGGATTTCTCCGCATGGGTCATCTGCAGAATTGGCAGCTTTGCGTCTGCCAGCGCATAGAATACCTGCTCTCTGACATCTGCATTTTCTTTGGAGATGACTTTTAGTTTTGTAATGCCTTTCTGTGCCTCTGTGTTCTCCTCCATCTGATCGATCTGCGGAATCTTATACAGAGCTTCCTTGACAGCATCGGCATTGCCCTTTACTTCCAGATTCAATTCCATGGAACCGCTCATCAGCTTCTGCAGGTTCTCCGGGGAATCGCTGGCTACCAGTTTGCCGTGGGCGATGATCATAATGTGGTCGCAGACCGCGCTGACTTCCGACAGGATATGGGAGCTTAAGATTACCGTATGATTTTCGCCAAGCTTGCGGATCAGGTCACGGATCTCGATGATCTGTTTCGGATCCAAGCCTACCGTAGGCTCATCCAGAATGATGACCTCCGGGTATCCCAGGATCGCCTGTGCCAGACCGACTCTCTGTCTGTAACCTTTGGACAGGTTTTTGATCAGACGCTGTTGCATATCCGTGATCTGCGTCATCTCCATGACTTCACCGATCTGCTGTTCCCGTTCCTTTTTCGGTACTTTTTTCAGTTCCGCTACGAATTCCAGATACTCCCTGACAGTCATGTCAACATACAGGGGCGGAAGCTCCGGCAGATAACCGATGGCGCGTTTTGCCTCCTCCGGATCTTTCTGCACATCCTTGCCGTCAATGGTCACAGTGCCTTCTGTGGCTGCCAGATAACCGGTGATGATATTCATGGTCGTAGATTTGCCGGCACCGTTAGGACCTAAAAAACCGTAGATCTGTCCCTTTTCCACTCGGAAAGAGAGATGATCTACGGCTATATGGTCTCCGTATTTTTTTGTAAGATTGGTTACTTCTATCATATTTGCCTCCCATATCAGTTACTTGCGCTGTATGATACCAAATTCTCAAGGTCTCCGGCCGGCTCCGAACAGAAGCATGCCGTTTCAGACCTTTCGATTTTGGTATCAGTATATGAGGCAAATGTCATCAAAAGGTGAAACATTTGTGAAAATTGTGTGAAACCACAGGCACTAAATTTTGCTTATGGTCAGAGAAATGCTTAGATTTCCGGCTTCCGCTGCCAACTGCAACGGCAGCTTCGACACCGGAATATCTTCAAAAATAAACTCCGCATCTCCGGGTTTTGCAGACTGGAACAGAAAAAGTACCCCGTCCACATAGAGCACCACTTTTTTCTGATTGCTGTAGATTGTCAGCGAAACCATGCCGTTCTCCTGCCGGTGCAGTGTGGAAAGTGCCGGATAGAGCACCGGTTCACTGCTCCATTTTGCCTGATAATAGTAATATCGCTCCGTCAGTGTCCTGCCTTCCGCCGAAAGCAGCGCTTCCTGCGAAGTGTCTCCGGGTAATCCACGGTACACAGGGATTTTCTCTTCGGTTATCCACAGGTCTTTTACCAAAAATCCACGTTTCAGGCATAACCTGTAAAAAGTATCCGTTCCGGGATCCTGACTTTCAGCATTTTCCTGTCCTTTTTTATCCTGCCCGGTCTTTTCCCGGCTTTCACTTTTCTTCCTGACATTATGGAAAAGAATTGCATTGGCTCCCATTCGTGCCAGCCGCTCCAGGTCTCTTTCCATCTGTTCTTCCTGTGTGCCTGATTCGCTGAGTTGCGGCGGCAGCCGGTATTCTACGATGTGCGGACGGAATTCGGCTTCGTTCAGATATATGCCTTTTTTCTCTATGACACGCAAATCATAAATTGCCAGATCCTGCTGCCAGTACACTTCCCGGCGATTTTCAAAATCTTCTGAATCCCGGAATTTTCCTAAATCCTCCATCTTGCGGAGATTACTGCCGATCTCGGTTGGGAACCGCACCCAGACCCTCACCTGATATAGATACGGATCCTTCCTTCCGGTCCACAGATGCGGACGCAATAATAACGCTGTCATCGAATCCTGATTCCCGGTCAGATAATTTCCATAAAAAATAGGGCGACCGCCGCCTGCCGTCTCCCATATTTCTATCCGCACCTCAGCCTCCCGCTGTCCGGTCAAAATATCTTCGGGCAGCTTAAATTCCAACTGTGCTTTTCCATTTCCCAGATTTACTATAATTGTAAGGTCATTTCGCATCTGCATCCCTCTTTTCCGTGTTTGCTCCCTTATAGGAAGAGTTTTTGCAGATTACGGAACTTTATACTCTGTGTCGATGTACCACACTCCCAAAGTTCCCACAAGTTTTTTCACAAAATGCTTGCCCTGACCACGTGTGTATCTTACTATAGAAGAAAGTTCCGCTATGAATGATTCCTGCACAGGCAGCGCCTATGGGACTTTATTCTCACTGAAACGAACGATTAAGGAGCCGGATTCTCATGATTTACTGGATTTTAGCCACTTTAACTGCATTTTTTGTCAAAGGTCTGTGCGGATTCGCCAACTCACTGGTCTTCAGTTCCGTCCTGAGCTTCGGTATCACGAACGCCAACATCTCTCCGGTAGAAGTCGTTTTAGGTTACCCTTCGAATTTGATCCTTGCTTTCAAGAAGCGTAAATTTCTGAAAGTTCGTATTTTCCTGCTTCCTGCATTATTCATTCTTGCCGGAAGTCTCCCCGGCGCATTTGTATTAAAATATGTCAATGCGGATGCCGTAAAATTTATCTTCGGCCTCGTGGTCGTCGGCATGGGCATCCAGATGTGGATACAGGAAACGAGAACAGCAAAAAAGGAGACTTCTTCCGCTAAAAAAGTCTCCCCTGTATTTATGATTCTGATCGGTCTGTCCGCCGGATTGTTATGCGGCATGTTCGGGGTCGGTGCGCTGATGGCCGCGTATCTGACCAAAGTCTGTCCCGATAACGATACTTTCAAGGCAAATATCAGTGCCGTCTTTGTCGTAGAAAATACATTCCGAATCTGCCTATATATTGCACTTGGACTAATCCATTTGGATACGCTCATACAGGTCGTCTGCCTGTGGCCCGTTATGCTGTTTGCCCTGTTCCTGGGCATGAAATGCAGCGACCGCTTAAATGAGAAAACCGGGCGGAAAATTGTGATTATTCTGCTGATCATCTCCGGAATTTTTCTTCTCTTACGACCAATACTGAAGTAAATCCTCGGAGTCTACAACCAGACCCAGATTCATGGAGATAATGGCAAGTGCCGGTTCTTCCAGTTCCTTGGTTCCCCGGGTCAGATCCCTGGGCACTACTACCCGGAAATCCCGGTTTGCGCCGTCAAAAGCCGTGTTCAGGACACAGCAGTCTGTCATGCACCCGGTCAATACGATCGTCCGGATGCCCAGATTTCTCAGCAAAAGTTCCAGATCGGTAGGGTAGAAAGCGCTCAGTCTCTTTTTCGTACTTACAATATAGTCTGTATCCTTTACTTCAATACTGAAATTATTCCATTTGGTCCCTTCTTTCGCGTGATCGGCAATTCCGGGAATCTCTCCCACGACATAGGGAAACGTAATTCGCCATGCGGAAGGATACAGCTTTTCATCAGCTCCGTCCGCTCTTACCACGGATCTGACATGAATGATGGGAATCCCTCTCTTTCTGCATTCCTCTGTAAAATGATCTATCGGCTTTATAATGTCACGGGCTCTCGGTGCAGGGCAGGGACAGTCCGGATCTTCCGACAAATGTCCTTCATGCATATCGATCGTGATAACGGCCGCATGCTCTTTGCCCAGAAATACATCTTCCATTTCCTTTGTAACCGGTCTTCTGATTCCGTTAAAATATGCATCCATCCTTTTTGCCTCCTGATTTTTATTTTCCGGTGTCCAGACGGAACCTCTTCCTTGCGATCTCTACGATCAGATCCGCTGTTCCTTCTACTCCCAGCAGGGAACTGTCGATCAAAAGCTGCCTGCTGTTGACACCTTCAAAATCATTCCCTGTGATCAACTCATAAAAATCTTCTCTTGCTTTGTCCACCTTTGCAATGTAATTCATTGCCTTTTCGTGAGACAGACCCAGTTCTTCTTCACAGTTTTTCAAACGCTCCTTATACGGTGCAAAGATAAAAACACTGAGAATATTTCTGCGATATTTCAGGATCTCATCCGCGCATCTTCCGATGATCACACAGTCCTCATAATCCGCATGCTCCATAATGATGCTCTTTTCCACCTCAAATACCTGCTTCTGTCTCCTGGCCTTGCCAAGCCCTAAGGGATACATCATTTTGTCAAATGCATTGCCGAACATATGCCCATCGAACTCGGATAGTTCTTCTATGGTATCTCCGATAATGGGCGAAGAGGACTCTATGATCTCTCTGTCGTAGTAATGATACCCCAGCTTCTGTGCCACTTCTTTTCCGATGGCTCTGCCAAGGCTGCCAAACTGTCTGGTTATGGTGATGCAGCATTTTTCTGCCATTTTCATGCCTCCTTACACTGCCAGATATCTCTTGATGGTATCGTCTGAAATGTTTTCCATCCTGCCGCTGTCCACAATGCTTCCTTTATGCATGATCATGTAATCATCCGCAAATTTCTTGGCAAAATTGATATTCTGCTCTACCAGGATGATCGCCACATTCATGTCCGAGGCCACTCTTTTCAGAATATGTACCATTTCTTCCACAATGTTGGGCTGGATCCCCTCTGTCGGCTCATCCAGCATCAGATATTTCGGATCTGCCATAAGTGCTCTGGCTATGGCAAGCTGTTGCTGCTGACCTCCGGATAATACACCGCCCTTACGGTTCATATGCTCCTGTAATGCCGGAAAATATTCCAGCACCCAGTTGATCTGGTTGATCAGCGTCTTTCTCTCTGCATTTTTCGGTCTGCCCTGCATTCCCAGTTCCAGATTTTCCTTTACCGTAAAATAAGGGATGATCTCACGCCCCTGGGGTACATAAGCAATGCCGTCCGCCACCCGGACATGCGGCTTCTTTTTCGAGATGTTTTTCCCGTCTAACAGTATCTCTCCTTTTGCCATCGGCAGAAGTCCTATCATTCCCTTCAGTGTCGTTGTCTTGCCTACGCCGTTTCTTCCTAACAGTACCAGCTTTTCTCCGGGTTCCACACAAAAAGAAATATTCTGTACGATCTCGCCCATTCCATAATTGATACTGGCATTCTTTATCTCTAACATACTTATTCCTCCTCTGCTTCTTCCGGAGTTTTCAGATAAACGGAAATGACTTTTTTATCCTTTTCGATGACATCAAAGGTATCTTCTGCGATTTTTTCACCCATGTGCAATACGGTAACGATATTGGAGATCTGCCGTACAAAATCCATATCGTGTTCTACTACCAACAGAGTATGTCTGCCTGCCAGCGATTTGATCAGTTCTCCCGTCTTATAGGTTTCCTCATCGGTAAGGCCGGCTGCCGGCTCATCCAGAATAATGATCTCAGAGTCCTGGGCTACCACCATGCCGATCTCCAGCCACTGACGTTCTCCGTGAGAAAGATCCGAAGCTCTTAAGTCCGCCTTCTCTGACAGATTGATCAGCTCCAGAACTTCCTCTATTTTCTCCCGGATCTGCTCCTTTACTTCTTTGGATTGGAAAAAAGTATGACGGATGCTGCGGTTACTCTTTACCGCGAGTTCAATATTTTCACGCACCAGAAGTTCATTGAAAATGTTAGGCCCCTGGAATTTGCGGCCTACACTGTATTTCGATGCGATAACGGACGGTTCCTTTGCTGTAATATCCTCACCGCCTACGATCACTTTACCGGCAGTCGGTTTCGTTTTCCCGGTAATAATGTCCATAAGTGTGGATTTGCCCGCACCGTTGGGTCCGATAATGACACGGATGTCGCCCTGTTCCACGCTCATGGATACATTGGTCAGCGCTCGGAATCCGTTAAAAGTAACCGACACATTTTCCAGACGAATTGCTTCACTCATGAGCGGTCACCTCCTTTTTTGCACGTTTCCGGTTCTCCAGCAGTTTGACTATTTTTCCTATAATACCTTCCGGCATGAAGAATACTACCAGCACCAGGATCACACCGAGGATAAACTGCCAGCTGTCTGTGAATATCTCGGAAAGGAATGATTTTCCGAGGTTGACCAGCAGGCAGCCTACAGCGGCTCCCGTCAGATTACCGCGGCCGCCAATGGCCAGCCAAATGATCATCGTCGTGGAAAAGGTAAGTCCTGCATCTGTAGCGGAAATCATTCCGTTCATCGGTGCATACAGAGAACCGGCAAATCCGGCGATCATGCCACTGATGGTGAACAGGACGATTTTAATGTTTGCGGAGTTATATCCCAGAAAATCTACCCTGGCTTCATTATTTTTGACTGCTTTGGTGATTTTTCCGAATTTGGAATTGGTGATGAATCTGCAAAGCAGATATACCAATACCAGGCACACCAGTACCAGATAATACATCTGTTTCAGTTTCAGGCTGGAACCGCTACCCAGATACAGCTTCGGTACACCGCCGATTCCGTTGGTGCCTCCGGTAAATTTCTGTCCTGCCTGGATCAGCAGTTCAAATACCTCGCACAGTGCCATGGTAATCAATGAAAAATAGATTCCCTTGATCTTACTGGAGAAAATAAACCAGCCAAGTACTGCTGCCAGAAGTCCCGGTACCGCAATCGCAAAAAAGTTATAAGAAAAATTGTTTCCCAGCAGTCTGGCGATAAACGGCAATTCCGTAACTCCCAGACTGGACATATACATCGGCACTCCGTTTCTGGAAACCAGTGAAATTGCTGCGATATAGCCTCCCAGTCCGAAGAACACTCCCTGTCCCATATTGATCAGTCCACCGTATCCCCAGGTCAGATCCAGGGAATACGCCAACATGATCAGACACATGATCCTTCCTACCATCGTGATCCGTAAAATACTTCCGAAAAACGGATAAAAGATGAAAAAGGCAAGTAACAAAGCATCTATAATATAGCAAATATTGATTTTTTTCTTCATGATGTTGCCTCCTTACCGTTTCTCTTTTACAAAAATGCCTTCCGGACGAATACGGATCAATACGATGATGACAATAAATACAAGAAGCTTAGCCAGCACAGAATTCGTATATCCGCCGATCAGTGATGTGGATTCCTCGATTCCGAGAGATGCAACCACTGTACCCAGGAAGGAGTCCGCTCCGCCGACACAGACTGTCATGAAGGAATCTAACAGGTAAGAAGTTCCCATGGTCGGGGTGATGGACTTTAACGGAGCCAGCAGCGATCCCGCCACACCGGTAAGGGCACATCCGTAAGCAAAGGTAAAGGTATCGCAAAAGCTGGTATTTACGCCCAGGCACTCCGTCATATCTCTGTTCTGACCGATTGCTCTGATCTTCTTTCCCAGGGAGGTGAGATAGAAGATCATGATCGTAAGTACAAACATTACGATCGTAATGCCAAACACCCAGACATTATAAGTCGGAATTATCGCTCCCAGAATGGTAACTGACCCCTTCACCGGCATAGATACGGACTTACCGATCGATGTAAACAGGAATTTCATTCCCTCCTGCAGGATCAGGGACAATCCGAAGGTAGCAAGCAATGTTTCTTCCGGTCTGGAATATAATGGCTTGATTATGATCTTTTCAATAATGACACCCAGTACAAATGTAACAAGGAAAGACACCAGGATGCTGATGAAAAAAGACTGTTTCAATTCATTCAGCATCAGGTAGGAGACATATGCTCCTACCGTGACCAGTTCGCCGTGTGCCAGATTAAATAATTTCATTTTTCCGCATATGATAGCCATTCCCAGCGATACCATCAGTAATGTTGAAAATGACATCATACCGTTTACGATCAAAGGGATTAGTTTATCCATACTTTTATTCTCCGAATGGAAGGGGTGCGATCAGCTCTTCCTGTGAGTAGAGGATCTTAAAGTCTCCGTTTTCAGCTTCCGCAATATAAATAGGTACTGCAAGATGGTGATTCTCTTTATCGAATACTACTGTTCCGTCCGGTGCATCAACAGATAATCCGGAGAAGAGGCCTGCCAGTGCCTTACCGCTGGAATAATCGTCCGTCATACCCAGTACCTTGGCCAATGCTTCCACACCGATATAAGGTACGGCACTTGCGGATGCAGGAACAGAACCGTCATTGAATCTTTCCTTATATGCTTCCACAAAGGCATCACTCTGCTCGCCGCCTACTGCGGGGAAGTAATCATAACATGCGATCATGCCTTCGACATTATCCCAGCCGGCTGCGGTAGCCACCAGATCGTCCAATGCCACATTGACACAGGTGATACCCATATCTGCCAGTCCATAGTTTGCATACTGCTTGTAAAATGCTGTCTGGCTGTCGCCTACCAGATCACAGAACACTACATCCGGCTTTGCGGAAATAATATTGGCGATCACAGAAGAATAATCTGTGTCTCCGAGAGGTACATATTCTTCACCGACTACCGTACCGCCCGCATTTGCCAGGAATTCGTTTGCCTGGGTGTTGGTGCTTCTGGGATATACATAGTCGTTACCTATAAAGTAGAAATTCTTACCGTAATTTTCTACTGCCCAGGGTACCAGTACGGAGGACTGCTGATTGGGAACCACACCACAGTAGATGATGTTATCGGAATATTCCTGACCTTCATAACTGATAGGATATACCAACAGATTATCGTATTCTTCCACTACACTCAGAACTGCCTGTCTGCTGGAGGAGGAACAGCAGCCTACGATAGCCACTACATTGTCTTCCGTGATCATCTTCAGTGCTTTTTCCGCTGCCAGGGAAGGCTCTCCGTTATAATCTTCCGCTACATATTCGATCTGTTTTCCGTTGATGCCTCCGGCTGCATTGACCTGCTCCACGGCAAGTACCGCTCCGTTATACATACACTTTTCAAGAGTAGCTTCCGAACCGCCGAAGGAAAATAACAAGCCGATCTTGATCGTGTCTTCCGAAGTCTCTGTCGTACTTCCGGATGTTGCAGCCGCTGCTGTTGTACCTGCGCTGTCTGCCGGTGCTGCGGTATCTGCTGCGGAAGATCCGCATCCGCTGAGCATTCCTACCATTAATCCAACGGAAACCATGCATGCCAAAAATTTCTTCATCTTCTTCATAATCTGTTTCCTCCTCTTCTTTTCATGCTTTGACAGGCTCTTTACACCTGTGAAAAACAAAAAGGCAACGAAGTTATTAAGCTCCGTTGCCTGATACGCATTTTATACCATCCGTTTTCCGACACGTCAACCTTTTTTCTGAAAATTTGTTTTCGCGCTTGCTTTTTTGTGCATTCTGTGGTTATATTGTTATCATTCAAATATGCAAAGTGCATATTGCGTTGTATGACAAAGGTGTCAGGGATTATCCCGGCACCTTTTTTGTTGTGAGAAACGGAGGGCACTTATGGTTACCGTAAAAGATATTGCCGAACTGGAATATTTCAAAAATCATGGAATCACTCTGCTGGGCGGGGCTTCCGGACTGATGAGAGAGGTCTCCACCGTCAATCTGATCCAGCTCCTTACTTTTGATCAGTGGATGCGCGGAAAAGAGGTACTTCTCGTCAACGGTATCGGTCTGCATCTCGACCAGGTCTCCAATATTACGACCATTATTGAAAAGGCTTATAAAAAAAATGTGGCATGCATTATTTTTATGAAAAATCATTTTTTGTCTTCTATGCCCGAAGAAGCCATCACCCTGGCAGACAATATCGGCTTTCCCATTTTCTGGATTCCCTCCGAGCCTCCCTTCAGTGAATCCATCAGCATTATCTGTGATTATGTCTCTACAAAGCGCTCCCGGGAAAAAAGCATCTCCGACCTCACCCGCAGCCTGTTGCTGTATGACACGGAAATGGACACTTCTCTGGTCCGCCAGCAGCTTCACGATCTGAAATATACTGCACCGGGATGCCGTGTCGTTGTATTTAAAACAGAAACTGCTTCTGTCCCCGAAAACCCTGCTGTTCTGAATGAGATCTACCGGAAAATAACACAGAATCTGCAGGTATTCTGCCCCGATGAGAAAAACGCACCTCTGTATCTGATCACCGAAATGCGCCTGACGGTATTACTGCCTATAAAGGATCTGTCTGACTTACAGAGCTTCATCCGGCACCTCCTTGACAATCTGTCACAGGAGGATAAAAAAATCCCTCTGAAAATAGGCTGCGGAAGATATTATACGCAGCCGGAGGACTATAAGAAAAGCTATCAGGAAGCATGCCATTGTCATAAAGCATGTCCCGACGGTCAGACTACTTACCTGTCCTATGAAGACCTTGGGCTGCTGCAGTTATGTATCGATACTTCCTATCCGGAATATATTATTGCGTATATTCATAAAAAGCTTCATCCCATTATGGAGTATGATCTTGCCAATCAGTCGGACTTGCTGCACACTCTTGCCGTGCTGGCAGAAAACAACTTTAATATTTCCCATGCGGCTCAGCTTCTCTATGTCCACCGGAATACCATGATCCAGCGGGTAAACAGGATCTGTTCCCTTCTGGACTGTGACCTGGAAGACCACAATACCAGACTGGAATTGTCCGTAGCCCTGTATCTGAATAAATACTATAAAGTGCAAAATGTCTCCTGATCACGGTTATCTAGTATGCAGTTTGTACATTGCGGTTTTGAAGCTCTCCTGTTACAGTGAAATCAGCAAAGGTGCTGCAGATACCTTTGCTAATTTTATTTTTGGGAGGTAATGTGTATGAGTAAGAGATTTTGGGAATGGGAACCTGCTTTTGAGATCAACCCTGCTGAATGTGCTTTTTTGATCATTGATATGCAAAAGGGATTCGTAGATGCCGGTGCGCCTCTGGAAGTACCCATGGCAAGAGCACAGGCTCCGACCATTGCGGGATTTGCGGATTTTTGCCGGAGTCATAATGTTCCCGTTCTATATTCAAGATTTGCCTACAATAAAGAAAATACCTACGATTTTTATTACCGCATGGCTCCCCAGCGCGGTCTCAGAGAGGATGCCTCCGGCAATGATTTCGATTATCCTAATCCGGAGACTGCCATATCCGATCTCGTCAAACCCCGGGAAGGGGATGTTATTTTCGATAAGTACGGGTATGACTGCTTTGCTTTCTCCTCTTTGGGAGAGGAACTGAACAAGCGGGGTATCAAGACCCTGATCATCGCCGGAACCGTAGTCAACTGGTGTGTCGACAGCACCATTCGCAGTGCCTACCATCAAAAATACAATGTCGTTGTCATGGCAGACGGTGTCAGCGGCTGCGATCAGGCGGGATTATCCGGCGATATGTGGCAGACCGTAGAGCTGGATCATTTTGCGGAAGCCTTTGCCCGCGTTCTTACGGCTGAAAATCTGAAAAAAGAGATGCTTGCGCATCTCTCCTGAACAGGATCCCTGTCATTCGTGCAGCTGTCCGTCAACGATTCTGACGATCCGTTTGGCGGACTGGGCTACCCCCAGATCATGAGTGATCATGACGATGGTGTTTCCCATATCATTCAGTTCCCGGAACAGCTTCAGTACTTCTTTGCCGCTGGTCTGATCCAGGGCACCGGTAGGCTCATCCGCCAGCAGGATCGCCGGCTGGCCTACCAGGGCTCTGGCAATGGATACTCTCTGTTTCTGACCACCGGAGAGTTCATTGGGTTTATGCCCGATTCTGTGATCCAGTCCCAGTAGTTTGATCGTATTCCTGCACTTTTCCTCTGCTTCTTCATGAGTCATTCCCCGCATCAGAAGCGGCATGATGATATTCTGCATGACATTGTAGGTCGGAATCAGCTGATAGTTCTGGAAAATAAACCCAATCTTCTGATTGCGCACCATAGTCAGGTCATCTTCCTTCGTCTCATGGATTGCCATACCGTCCAGATAGTATTCCCCGCTGTCCATCACATCCATGCAGCCGATCATATTCATCAGCGTAGTCTTGCCGGAACCGGAAGGTCCCAGGATCGCCACATATTCTCCCTTATCCACCTGAAAATTGATGTCTTTGAGGATTGGAAGACGTTCCTCCCCCAGCATATATCCTTTATTGATATTTTTCATTGTAATCATAGAGGTCGTATCCATATTTGTTTCCTTCCTGCTCTATCATAAATCCCGTTCTGATTTTCTGTCCGATTATTCCTGGTTCAAAGCCTCCACAGGGATCAGTCTCGATGCCTTATATGCCGGATAAAATCCGAAGATACTTCCGGTAAGCACACCGAATAGCAAAGACAATACCGCACCTTGCACAGACAGGGATACCCGGACATTGAACAATTCCACAAACGGTGTGATTCCCAGGGAGACCAGCACTCCCAGCACCGCTCCTACCAGACTGGTAAAACTGGCTTCCAGCAAAAACTCCAGCAAAATATCCTTTCTGGAGCATCCCAATGCTTTCAAAATACCGATCTCATTCGTCCTCTCCTTGATGGATACAAACAGCACGTTCATGATACCGATACCGCCGACGATAAATACGATCACGGCCATAGAGATCAGCAGCAAAGTCAGTGTCTCATTGGAGGCAGACGCCGCCTCCATCTTGCTTCCGGCATCACTGATCGTAAATGTAGTGTTGGGATAGCTTTCCTTCAAAGCACTTTCCACATCCGCGATTACGGTATCCACCCGGTTCACATCGTCCGCGATCACAGTAATGGTCGGGCTGATGCTTGTTCCGGTGATATACTTAATACCGGTCTCATAGGGAACATAAACAGAAGAATCCGGGCTGATGCCGGATGCCACGGTTCCCATCTCAGACAGCACACCGGATACCACATAGGGTCTGCCGTCGATATAGACCGTACTATCATAAGCATCATAGGCGCTGCCGAAGACTTCTTTTGCCACTGTGGCACCCAGTACGCATACCTTTTCCTTGCTCTCGTTGTTTTCCTCCGTGAGGAAATCCCCAATAGCCATCTCCAGATTGCTGATGGCAGCGTAATTGTCCTCCACTCCGGCAATGGTATAATAGGAAGAAGAGGTCATATCGCCTCCCTCTACCGATGCCGTCGTAGAATAGGAGATCGTCGTTGCGGATATCCCTGAGACAAAGGTAGCCAGATCATCACAGTCCTCGTCGGTCAATATCACGGCTTCGTTCTCTTCTTCCTCTTCGAATCCGAAAAATCCGCCGAAATCCATACCTCCTCCGGGACCACCCTGCATACCGCCAAAGGATCCACCTCCCGTACCGGCAACCGTGACACTGCCGCCTCCCGGCATGTCAAAAGTAAATCCGCCGCTGTCGCTGCTGTCACAAGAAATATCAATGGCTCCGGCGTTCAGATTCTTGAATTGTTCCGCCACCTCTTCTTTGCCGCCGGTTCCGATGGCCAGCACCAGCATAATGGTAGCAGATCCCACGACGATACCGATGGAAGTCAGGATCACTTTGAATTTATTCTGTGACAGGTTCAGCCACACCAGACGCAATATTTCGGATAATCTCATATTTTACTTCTTCCCTTCCACTGCACTACTTCGTAATGCTGCTTTCGATAAGCACCGTATCTCCTTCCGCAATCTCTCCGGAGATCTCTACATTCGATCCATCTGACAGTCCTGTCGTTACTTCCTTTTTCACAATGCTGCCGTCTTCGGTCTTCACCTTTACATAAGTCTTATCGTCTTCGGTAATAATGGCTCTGCGTGAGACATACAGCACGTCTGCGGTCTCTTCCGTAACAAAAGTCACATCACCTGTCATTCCCTGGAACAGTCCGGAGACATCTCCTTCCAATGTGACAGTTACGTCATAAGTAATATTTCCGCCGGAATCCGAAGCCGCATCCCCGATGGCGGTTACCTTTCCCGTAAATGTCTGATCCGGGTATGCCGTCAATGCAACATTTGCTGTTGTCCCCAGGGAAATATCTGTCATATCATCTTCATCCACCGTCACGGTCATCGTCACATCATCCATATCATATAAGGTGACCAGCGAGGTACCGGTACTGATCTTGTCTCCGGCCTCCAGCTCCACGCCGGTGATCACGCCATTGTATTTGGCACATACCGCATTGCCGTCAATATAAGTACTGAATTCATTCCATTTCTCAAGTGTCTCATTATAGGTTTCCTGTTGGTCGGACAGTTCCTGCGCCAGATAGCCCAGCGCAATATCGTAAGTCTCCTGTGCGGTATTGTAAGCCAGCGTCCGGAGCTGTTTCGTCTCTGCCGCCGTCAGCTTCCCCTGCTCCAGTTCACGCTTTGCCTTATTATAAGCAGCCTCCGCTGTGGTTACATTCTCCTCTGCCTGCTCTGCCTTCTGTTCCAGTTCCTCTTTCTGCTGCTCCAGGGAATCCGCTGTGGACTGAGCCTGCTGTGTCAGCTGCGCAAAATAAACATAACCGTAGGTATCATCTGCCGGATCCGTACTGTTCAGACTGTATTGACAGTTCGACAATACCTGAGCCGCATCCTCATAAGCGGCTGTTACTTCCGTCAGCTGCGTCCGGTAATCCTCCAGGCTGCTCTGTGCCTGCTTAAGCGTGTTTGCCGCGGAATCTGCTGTGTTTTGAAGTTCCTGCAGAGTAGTGTTGTATTCTGTGTCAATATAGCTGCCATAGGCTATGCTGCTGTCATAAGTGTATTTTGCCTGCTGCCCTGACAGAGTCTGATCCGCTTCCACAGCCTCCAGATCCGCCTTCGCCTTCTCTATGTTGGCCTGCAGTTCCTCTTCCAGCCCGGAGACACTGTCTTCCTCCAGCAGATACAGCGGATCGCCCTCGGAGACCTGCTGCCCCACGGAAACTACCACATCTGCCACTGTCAGCGTGGAATCATCACCGGTACTGCTCTGGCTGCTGCCACCCATGTTGAAGATCTGACCGAACATATCCAGTCCGCCCTGTGCTCCGCCACCGGAAGCTCCCATGCCGCCTGCCCCCGCGGAATTGCTGCCGGAGGAGCTGCCTGAAGAAGAACTGTCACCGGATGTATCGGCACGTTTGAGGGCACTCATATCCAGATCAAAGGTCTGATCCACTGTACCGATATCCACAGATCCGCTTTCCGTAACTCCCCTGACCAGTGTACCGTATTTTACAGTCGTCTCCTTATATATGACTTCCGTGTCGGATCCTCCTAAGAGAGCAACGGTTCCCACAGCTGTGGCAAGTATACATACGCCACAGACGCCTGTGATGATCTTGCACTTCTTAGACCGGTTCTTCCATTCTCCGATCCGGCTGAGCTTATTCCCTATATTTTCTTTGATCTTTTTCCCATTCTGTTTCATAGCTGTTCCCAATCATTCCTGTCTGCACTATTGTTCTGCCGGCTGCTGTTATTGCCCTCCCGGCATTCTGCCTCCGAAGTCTCCCGTTCCGTTACCACCGGGACCGCCACCGGGCATCTCACCGTCTCCCGGCATCCGGAAATCCATCTCTCCATCCGTTGCAGCAGCTTCATCGCCACCGGAACCGGAAGCTTCTTCCGTGCTCCTGACTTCCGCCTCGGAGCTGACTTTACTTGCCAGATAGATGGTATCGCCCTCTTCCAGACCGGACAGGATCTCAATATCCACGCCGTTGGTGGTGCCGGTCTCTACCTCTGTCAGTTCCTTACCGCCCAGCGCAGTCTTACGATAGACATAGGTCTTGCCGTTTTCTTCCACAATGGCCTTGCGGGATACATAGAGGACATCATCCTTCTCTTCCGTAACAAAGATCACCTCCGCCGTCATGCCGCCGTAGAGCTGTTCCAGCTGACCTTCCACACTGATCTCCACAGTGTAGCTTACCGTATTGCTGTAATCGGAAGTAGCCGTAGTATTGATGGACAGGATACTTCCGGTATAGGGCTCCTCCGGATATGCTGTAAAAGTGATATCTACCGCATCTCCTACCTTCAGATCCACAATATCTTCCTGGGTCACATCCACGGAAATCCGCATATCATCAGATGTTGCGTAGGAAAATAAAGTGCCTGTGGCAGTCAGCCGGTCTCCCGCTTCATGACTGACTCCTGTGATCACACCGGCCTCTGTGGCATACAAAATGCCGTCACTTCCTACGAAATCCTCAAAGGCCTGTAGCTGTTCTTCACGTTTCTCCTTCGTCTCTTCCGCTTCCTGTAAGGTCTCCTTCAGGTCTTCCACTGCGGCATCATAGGCAGTCCGGGCATTCTGTCCCGAGATCACGGTCTCCTGATAGGTCTCCTCTGTATCCAGCTTACTGATCTTTTGCTTTGCCTGTGCTGTTGCCAGCCGGTTCTGAATATCCGTGATGGTACTTTCATTCTCAGCCAGTGCTTCCTCTGCCTGTGTCAGTGCGGATTTTGCCTGCTGATACCGGGTTCTGGCATTGAGATAAGCGGTCTGGTACGTCATAAAATTCACCGTATTATCCATCCCCACACCTTCATAGCCTTCCTTTGCCTCCTCATAATCCTCCAATGCATCCTGATAGTCTTCCTGTGCTTCGGTTACTTTCTCCTGCAAAGAAGCTGTATTGGCCTGTTTCTGCTCTAACTGTACCTGCAGGGATGTCACGTTATTTGTCACACTCGTACCGGAAGTATTGCGGATGGATGCTGCATAGGACTCACTGATCTTTTTGGTATCATAATCGGTCTGTGCCTCCAGCAGGGATAATTCATAGGTACTTTCTGCCTCCGCATAATCTGCCTGTGCTTCTACCACCGCATTCTGCAGCAGCGCCCGGACCGCTTCCACACTGTCTTCGGTGAATTTCAAAAGTTCTTCCCCTTCCGTGACCCGCTGACCGCTGGCAGCATAGATCGCTTCGATCTTCAAATACTTCTGTACAGTATCATCATCCTCGTCGCTGTCATCTTCGTCATCATCACTGACATCCAGATTCAGGTCATAATCGATGGATTTCGTATGATATTCCAGCGAACCGCTCTCCGTCACGCCGACCTTTAAGGTACCGCGCTCCACGGTCTCTTCCTTATAGATCCATTGTTCTTTCTGCAACAACGGAGCAATGAATACGGTATAGCAGGCCGCCAGAATCAGTACAATTAAGCCGGCTCCCGCCAGGATCAGTTTTTTCTGCTTTTTTGTGAGGGATCTCAGTTTTTCAAAATGTGGTCTCTTTAACTTCATGACTGTGTCTGACCTCCCTGCTGTTCCTCTCCCGGGACTTCTCCGTTGCCGGGACCGCCCTGCGGCATCTCTCTGTTTTCCGTTTTTTCTCCATTGCCCCGACCGCCTTCCGATGTCTCACCTTTTTCCGGCTTCTCGCCGTTACCCGGACCGCCTTCCGGCATTGCATCGCCTCCGGAGACGTCCCCGGGTCTGCCCTGCATGCTCTGTTGCATCTGCTCGATCTGTTCCTCCGTCATACCGAAGATGACTGTTACGGATTCGTTGGCGCTCAGACTGCTGTCCCCGTCTTCCACAGTGATCTGTACTGTCACGCTGTAAGTAACGCTGGTACGACTGCCGGAAGAGGATATCGGATCGATCGACGTGATCACACCGGTAAATCCGCTGCCTGCGGAGGATTGTACATAAGCGCTGTCGCCCACCGTCAGCTTTGCGATGTCCGCCTGGTCCACAGATACCGTCACGGTCAGTTTCTTCGGATTACTGTAGACAAATACCGCTGCATCGGAAGTCAGATTCTGCGTGGCCTGCACAAAGGTCCGCAGGATCGTACCGTCCTCCGACGCATAGAAGTAACCGTCACCTACGCTGCTTTCAAATAATTCAAGATTTTCTTTCGCATCTTCATAAGTACTTTCTAATTTTGCCAGATCTGATTCCGCTTTTTCCACCGTGGTGTTATAATCGTTCTCCGCACGATCCGCGCCGGACAGGGCTGTTTCGTAGGTCAGTTTCGCCCGGGCTGCCTGTATTTCATAATTTTCCTTTGCTTCCGTAACTGCCTGTTGGAGACTCGGAAGCTTTAGCTGCAATGTCTGCAGTTCAAATGCTGCATTCGTTAATGCATCCTCATATTTCTCTTCCGCTTCCTCCAGGTCTTTCAGATTCTGCTCCAGGATACTGTAGAGGGAAGACAAAATACTCGCATTAGAGTTCCCGCCGGCCTGGGCATTATTTCCGGAAACATCACCGACAGCCTGCATCGATCCACCGCCGCTCCCGGTGACCTGGGGCCAGCCGACACCCCATTCCTCCATTTTGGCTGTCAATGCCTTCAGATTTTCATCATAGATTGCCTGATACTCATCCACTTTGAAGTAACTCCTGTAAGAACCGTCACTTACATAGGACTCGTACTCTGCAATATCTTTCTCCGCATCCTGCAATTCCTCTTCCGCTTTGGTCACGGCACTCTGCAGACTCGCCACAGTCTCGTCGTAGACCTCTTTTGCCTGTTTTCCGGCAAGTATTGTACTGTCTCTTGTATACTCTGCGGTGATCAGATTCTGCTCATATTCGATCTTGCCGGTACGGTATGCCAGTTCTGCATCTTCCTGTGCCCTTTCCAGTTCTTCTCTGGCTTCCTCCACACCGGTATCTGTAAGTTTCAGAATTTTGTCCCCGGCACTTACCTCTTCTCCGGAGACCGCATAGACTTCCTCGATCTCCAGTTCCGTGGTCAGATTTTCCACATCGAAGGTCTCTTCCGTAATGCCGACATTCGTGACCCCGGATGCAGCAATCATATCTTCTGTAAAAGTCATCCCCGACAGATTGGCCGGCAGGGAGAATTCCGACCGGCTGCTGTTCTTATGTAATATCACCACCGTTGCCACTAAGCCGCCTATTGCCAATACCAGGACCAGGGCCGCGATAATCCATCTTTTACGCCCTTTGCGGTCATTTTTTCCCTTTTTTTCTGCCTGTTCCGGGCTTATCAGCTGTTTGATCTTCTTATTTTTCACGGCAAACCTCCGATTATGATTCCGTTCAAAATCCATTGTTTTCTCAAGTATAGGAAAATTTTGTATTCAAAAAGTGTTCACTCTGTGAAAATTCTGTGTCCTGGATTCTTTTATTTTTGTGGGAAGTAAGTTATACTGACTGTTGGAATTTTGTCTATTCAGAGTACACGCATAAGCGCACTTTTGAAAATTTCTTTTGCGAATGACATGCTGAATAGCTATGATGAACATTTAAGGAGGAATCTATTCGGCGGCTCAGATGTAAGTCGCTTTGAGCCGCCGAATACGAATAGCACATAAGATGATCGGACTGGGAACCATAATCAATACAGCAGGCATTGCTGCTGCCGGACTGGCAGGAAATGTATTCAACAGATTTTTTAGCAAAGAAAAACAGGACTCCCTGACCAAAGCCTGTGGTGTCAGTGTCCTGTTCATCGGTATCTCCGGTGCGATGTCCGGAATGCTTAAATATAACGGTGCCGCGCTTACGAGCTCCCGTTCCATGTACATCGTCCTGTGCCTTGCCATCGGTACCGTAATCGGCGAACTGTTGAATATCGAAGACGGATTTGAACGGTTCGGCGTCTGGCTGAAACAAAAAACAGGCAATGCTAAAGACCCTCTATTCGTAGATGCCTTTGTCACTGCCTCATTGACGGTGTGTATCGGAGCCATGGCCATCGTCGGCTCCATCCAGGACGGGATGCTGGGCGATTACTCTACCCTCGCGGTAAAATCCGTGCTCGACTTTATCATTGTAGCCATTATGACCTGCTCCATGGGAAAGGGATGTGCCTTCTCCGCCATTCCGGTATTTGTATTCGAGGGCGCGGTCACGCTGTTGGCAAGACTGATCGCACCGGTCATGACGGATACCGCCATTGCCGGTCTCTCCCTGATCGGATCTATCCTAATCTTCTGCGTGGGTGTGAACCTCGTCTGGGGCAAGAAATTCCGCGTGGCAAATATGCTTCCGGCGGTGGTTCTGGCAATCATTATGGAATATCTGCCCTGGGAGCTATAGCTTCTTTGAAATACAGATATCCTCCAGATTCTGTGCGCTCTCCGAACCGATGGGTCTGCCGCCTGTGGTAACACCCCATCCGGCACGGATCTTGATAATATCATCGATCTGGCTCTGGGACAGCAACGTCTTTTTCCCAAGGATAAAATTATTCATCATCAGGATCTTCGCATAATATTCCGTAGTCTCCATGCGGTAATATGCCTGCATGAGGTTCTCACCCCAGGTCAGTGCTCCGTGGTTCGCCAGGAGTACCGCATTGTAGTCACGGCAGTACGGAGCCACCGCTTCCGGCACTTCCTCTGTTCCGGGCAGTGCGAAATGCACTAACGGAACGCACCCTAACGACAATACCCCTTCCATCAGCACCGGCTCTTCCAGACTGATGCCCGCGCAGGCAAAAGCTGTAGCGGTCAACGGATGCGCATGTACCACACCTTGTACCTTCGGGTTCTCTTTGAAGACACGAAGATGCATCTTGATCTCGCTGGAAGGCTTATGCGTTCCTTCCAGAATCTTCCCATCCAGATCCAGCTTCACCAGCATATCCTCTGTCATAAATCCCTTCGAGACTCCCGTAGGCGTCGCCCAGATCTCATTGTCTCCCACCTTACAGGAGATATTACCGTCATTTGCCGCCACGAAACCGCCCTGATACATCCTGCGGCCTACCTCCAGGATCATCTGTTTTGCCTGTACATCTGATATATATTCCATAGTAATCCTCTCTTTCGCGCACATTTTCTATGCATTTATCTGTTTTCCTTCTATTTGACGTACGTCATATATTTTTACCCTATAGTGTTACTTACCATGTTGTCCGCAGGACCTCTCCCTTCAGATATAAATTCCCCCGTACTTCCTCTTTCACAGGCGTCAGCTTCTGCTGACTTACGATATAGGAAAGGTTCTGCCTGGAACATTCCAGCAGATTGCAGCTGTCTGTCGTATCCAGGACATTTTTTTTCACAAATGCTTTAAAATCATTCAGACTTACCGGAATCGGTTCCCCTGCTTCATAAAGAATACCTGCCGGTATATCGATGGAATCGTTAAACGTGACAAAATATCCTCCGGTTCCTACTTTTCCCGACTGATACAGTTGCTCATTGCCCAGGATTTTTTGCAGATCTTCCGTGTTTTCCATATCGTTCCATTTGATTTTTTTGACTGTATCATCTTCAAAAAAGCATAACATCACATGATTTTCAGACATCACACATTCTGTAATATTTTTCTGCTGCCTCCGGATCACAAAATCCGGAAGTTCATCTATTCTTTTGATATAAAGGCTGTCCTGCGAACATCTCCCCTCTGAGATCTCCAGAAATTTCATTTCATCGTAAGACTGCATATGATGCTGTGCCAGAATATCCTTGATATTCTGCCTTCCGCTTGGAATCACCCTTTCTCTTACCCACAGAAAACTGATATCTCTCGGTATCGTATAAATCTTTTTTTTCACATAGCTTGTAAACAATAGCGGCGCCGTCCACTCATCCAGATCTTCCGGAAGCTCTATGATACAGGTTTGTTCTTTTTCGTAATATAGGAGAATTCCTGCTAATATTTTATTCTCTTCATCCATTATTTGAAAGATTTTCATATACCTTGTACCTCTCGTAAATCATATTCCAAATCTTGTTGATAAAGACTTCCGATAAAATTCTGTCTATTCCTTCAAAAATAATACTCTTATCCGTTTCCTTTAATTTATTTTTAAATACATCCCCTTTTCCCTTTAGGAAATTCAGGTTTTCATAACAGGAATAACTTCCGATAAAATTTTGACAGCGTTTATCTTCCAGAACATCAAATTTAGCCGCATCTTCATCAGACATGCAGGAATATAACAGCGACAATCCATGGTCAAATAATGGTGCAATTCGGAGCGTATGTGCTCTAGCATTTCTTAAAACTTCAATGTTGGCGCCATGACGATCCCTGTTAAGTATCAGATAATCGATTGCTATCATCTGGTCAATATATTCTTGCCAGCCACATCGAACGCAAAAATCATAATGCGACTCTGCTTTCTCTGCATTTGTTCTGTAATAATCATCTAATGCGATCTTGCTCTCTCCGCGCTTCTTAAAATCCTCAGAAGCACATAAATAGGTATGATATACTTTTCCCTCTACTTCAATATCCGCACGAATCAGCTCATATTTAAGATGCTCCACTCCCAACAAGGTAAGCAGTCTCGCAACAATGATTTCATTCACACATTCATGCCCTATTACGCCGTTTACGGAATCAAAATTAGACAGTTTATAGTATATCTTCTTTCCATTGATTACAGATTCCGACTTCAAAAAAGTTCCTGCCGTTCCGCTTGAACTTCTGATATGAGACCATTTTAAATAGGTGAGATCCTGCGTCTCCATGATTATTTTATCTTTCATACTTCTCCCTTTTCCATTTGACGTGCGTCAAATACTTAACTTTATAATATCATTTTATTTGTCGTGCGTCAAATTCATTTTTCTATATATTTTGCAAAATGGCGGTAGTATATACTCTTCCGGTGTTCTTTCCATATCATTTTCTATTTTCCTATGATAGAATACAGTTAAGTAGGGCTTTGGCTATTTTGCTTCTGAGCGAAAGCAAATAGCTTTGATGGCAGAAGGGAGATCGTCTGCGCGAATTTCACTTCGCCTCTTCACGACAAAATCGCTCAGAAATGAGGATTTATATGAATATTACTGTCTACCTTGGCGCAAATGAAGGAAATGATCCGTGCTTACGGGATGCGGTTCGGGAGCTAGGCACCTGGATCGGAGCCGGTGGAAATGCTTTGATCTATGGTGGCTCTAAATCCGGACTGATGGGAATGATTGCCGACAGTGTTTTGGATGCCGGCGGAGAAGTAACCGGTGTTGAGCCGCAGTTTTTCATAGAAAGTGAATTACAGCACGATGGCCTGACCCGGCTGATCGTGACAAAAGATATGACCGAACGCAAAACCAAAATGATTGAACTGGGAGATGCTTTTATCGCTTTCCCCGGCGGCACAGGGACCTTGGAGGAAATTACCGAGATCATGTCAAAGGTATCTTTAAAGCACTTAAATGCGCCCTGTATTCTCTATAATCTGAACGGATACTACGATGATTTAAAATCGCTTCTGGATCACATGATTGAGAAGGGGCTTTCCTCAAGGGATCGCCAGGAAGGCATTTATTTTGCGGAAAATCTTGAAGATATCAAACGGATTTTGAGATCAAACGCAGAAAATTGATTGCAGAGCCGAAAAATTACGGTTTGGGAGGTTAGTATGGCTTTTGATTTTAAGAAAGAATATAAAGAATTTTATATGCCTAAAAATAAACCGGAGATTGTAAATGTACCTCGGGCAAATTATATTGCTGTCAGGGGGAAAGGTGATCCGAACGAAGAAGGTGGGGCGTATCAGCAGGCAATTAGTGTATTATACGCTGTTGCATATACTTTGAAAATGAGTTATAAGACAGATTACAAAATTGAGGGCTTTTTTGAATATGTCGTTCCGCCCCTTGAAGGATTTTGGTGGCAGGAAAATATGGATGGTGTAGACTATACAGACAAAGCTTCATTTCACTGGATTTCTGTTATTCGGTTGCCTGATTTCATTTCTAAAGCTGATTTTGATTGGGCGGTTGAAATAGCAACAAAAAAGAAGAAACTCGATTGTTCATCAGCAGAGTATCTTACAATTGATGAAGGATTATGCGTTCAAATTATGCACTTTGGTTCTTTTGATGATGAGCCGGCAACTGTTGCACTTATGAATACTTATTTAGAAGAAAACGGGTATGTTAACGATATTAACAAAGATAGATTGCACCATGAGATTTATATGTCTGATGCAAGAAAGGTTGCTCCGGAGAAATGGAAAACTGTAATTAGACATCCGATTAAGAAAGCGTAAAATCGGTATTTTTGAGTCAGGAGGATAGATATGGCTGCTACAATTATTTATTTGGCAATTTCATTATTTGTTTCACTTATTTTTATTGTACTTGGAATAAAGCAGTATAGAGCTGAAAAGCCGGTAGCAATAAATACTGGAGAGAAACCACCTAGTGAAGACGAATTGACAAGTGTTGCTGAATGGAACCATAGACATGGCAGAAATCTTATTATTTTTGGTTGTGTGCTTTTTATTACACTATCAGTTTTCATATTTTTTATTGAAAAACTGGATAACGTTGTGCTTCAAGCTGTTATTTTTATGTTTGTACTGTTTGCTGAGATTGCATGGGTTGAGATTGAACATAATGTGATGAAAAAGAAAATGATAAAAAAGGCGAAATAGACAACTTCAAGTTTATAAAAGTGTTTCTGGAATAATATTGCTGCTACTAAGTATTTATGATACAATATCCGAAAAATCGGAATCAAGAAAGGGTATTGTACCATGAAGATATATGAAAAAATATTTGCAAGACTTAATGAACTGCATATGAGCCAGACGGAACTATCCAAAAAAACCGGCATTGCTACCAGTACCATCAGTGACTGGCGGAAGAAACAGATCAATCCCCAGGCAGATAAACTAGTGGTGATATGTAAAGCACTGGATATGTCACTTGCGGATTTGCTTTGTGACGAAGAAAATACAGAGCGGACAACACCATCCGATTATCTGATAGATGATAATTATATAATTGAATTATTTGAACAATCTGATACCGAGAATAAGAGAAGAATTCTTAGGTATTTTGAACTTCTGGAAATCTGCAATGAAATCAATGATAACCGCCCGGCAAAAAAGAGGCAGCGTAATGTATCAATTATTCAGGACATTGACGGGAATAACATTGTAGTGATAAATGATATCCGCTTTAAAGGGAAGCGGTCGGTTAACTGGAAAGACGTAAAAGAGTATTTAAAAGAATACGTTGGAGATTTTTATAAAATAGCTTCTACGGGAGATGTGATATATATTGGGTCTGATCTCCCCAGCGAATATAGCGGATCAAAGTATACAATCAGCCTGAAAGGAGCAACCTCCAAAGCCAAAGCAAATGCTGCATCCGGATTACCTGAAATGATAGAGATTGCTGTAGGAAAACACTTTCGCATAAATCAGGAAATGAAGCATAAGAGAGACGCAAAAAATGGATGGTACAGATATGATTCCAGGTTCGCACTTCCTGTGTATGGAAATGATGGGGAAATTGAGAGATACAATGTTTTCCATGCATCTATGTTAATACGTCATTCAAATGACGATAAATTGTATTTATACGACATTATTGACATAAAAAAAGAAACGAGCAACCCTCTCGGCGAATCATCGCTTACCAGACAAAAAACCCATTTCTTTTATGGCTAGATAATACTATATGATATTAAAAATGTCAATCCGAATATTCGAAATAATGGTCTGGAAGAAGCCTGGAATGCCCGATCTTCCTCCATAAGCACAAAGCTGCTGTTTAATTCGCATTCATACCGTATTCTTTCGTGCCAAGTTTTCTTTTCCACAAGCTTTCAGCATTTATGATCATATCATCCGGAACGGACATCGAAAATATCTGCAGAATAGAGAACTGAAAATACCGATACCTGTCCGGATGATCACAGATTAATTCTTTCATCAGTTTGTTGTTTCCATGAAAAGTATCCGCATAGCATTTCCAACACTCCAGCAAACCGCCGTCTCCGTATGCGGAGCCCACGTACTGCTGCCCGTTTTTGGTATCCAGGATCAGATATACCGCTTTCACACCGGAAAGTGCCGTCTGCCATAGCTTATAATGATCCATATCATTTTCTATTACTTCTTTTAATTTTTCATAAGGCAAAACCACATTCTCATATCCTACAAATTCCAACTTCTGGATAGACTGTACTTTCGCAGGATCCAGTCCTGCCTTTCTCAAGATATCCGAAAAGTTTAAAAGTGCCATGCATAATCCTAATTTCCGTTCTCTAAATTAATAAATTACCTTGTTTCCCTTTTCCTTATCCAACTGATACAACACCTTATCTATCTGGGAAAATGCTATTTCCGGACATTTTTCCTGCTGATATTTCCGGCAATCTTCTATGTACTGAAGATAGAGGTTCGTCAGTCGCGATATTTGAGTCATGCTCTTCGGATAATCCACAGTATAAAGTTCCCGATACGCCCTCTGATCAATAATAGGGAATACGTCTGGGTAATAAAAATGAAGTACTGTACTTGCCATTGGCAGCTGCATCCCTTTTGTCTGCAATAATTTTTCTACGACCTTCGGCGTCTTTTCACTCTCCAGTGCCTGTAGAGGTGATTTGATCTCCTTTAATGATAAGATTGCATCGATCAGTTCCTCTGTCACAAATGGTCTGCGATTCATCTTCCATAAGACAATCTCGTTGATAATATCTCTGTTTTCCCGGTAGTCTCCTGTTGCTGCATTCGCTGCCCGATTCATAATGTCTGTACCGTCATCGTATGTAAAACGGCTCAGTACTTCCTGATAATCCATGGTGTCACCTCAATTTAATTTGTACTCCTGCTACAGCTTTCGTACCTTGTCTTATTTCCGCAATCTTTTGCACTTATTATAACATTATCTAAAGATTGGGAAAACCATATAATTCTCTATTTTCTTATGGTAAAATACAATTAAATAAAGAAAGAAAAAGGCAAAAAGATATTTATCATTGGTAACGGCATTGAGTTCATAACTTCCAGTTTGTAAGCTAAAACATAAATCAGAATATTTTGTAACTACTATTGACTCCTACCTTGCGTAATAGTTTAAAGTATGCTTATCGAGAGGAGGAAATGACAATGATGACAGTAAATGAAGTAAGTAAATTGACCGGAGTGAGTATACGCACTTTGCAATATTACGATACTATTGGGCTCTTAACACCCATTGCACATACCGAGTCCGGATACCGGTTGTATGACGATACATCCCTGGAACGGCTACAGCAGATCTTACTGTTTCGGGAATTGGAATTTCCTCTTAAGGAAATTAAAGGAATCATAGATGCGCCTAATTTTGACAGAAATAAAGCGTTAGAACAACAGATTACATTGCTTACCATGAAAAAGGAGCATCTTGAAAATCTTATTAATTTCGCTCGGGGAATCAAAGGAATAGGAGTGAAATATATGGATTTTAAAGCGTTTGACACAAGAAAGATCGATGAGTATTCTAAACGCGCAAAAGAGCAATGGGGACTGACTGCCGAGTACAAGGAATTTGAGGAAAAAACAAAGAACTGGACAAAAGAGAAGGAAGTTGCTGTTACTAATGAGTTCATGCAGATATTTGTTGAATTCGGGCAGATGAAGGAAATGGACCCTGCCGATGAGCAGGTGCAACGGCAGGTAAGAAAACTTCAAGCTTACATTACGGAGCATTTTTATACCTGTTCTGATAAGATTTTATGTGGTCTTGGAAGAATGTATGCCGGTGGTGGAGAACTTACGGAAAACATTGACTCTGTCGGTGGAACAGGCACTGCGGAATTTGCAAGTAAAGCCATGGATATATTCTATATGAGCAAGAAATAATCAGTAAATGGATTAATGAAAAATCAAAATAGAGTTCGGCTTTGAGAACAGACAAGGAAAGATATCCGATATGTTTAGACAAATGCGAAGATTCAAACAACAGGTTTCCGAGGATGAATGCCAAAAGATCCTGAAAACCGAAAAGCGGGCAGCTTTTTCCGTAATCGGTGATGATGGATATCCTTATACTATCCCAATCAACTTCTATTATGATGAAACAGATGGTAAAATCTATTTTCATGGAGCCAAAGAAGGACACAAGGTAGATGCGATAAATCGCTGCAATAAGGTATGTTTGACCACCTGGAACCAGGGCTTTAAAAAAGAAGGACATTGGGAATGGAATGCCACAAGTGTTGTCGTGTTCGGCACTATCAGCGCAGTAACAGAAAAAGCCATCATAGAAGATCATCTCAGAAAGCTTGCAACAAAATATTATCCTACGGCAGATGAGGTGGAAAAAGAAATGCTCAGCCCTGCCGCAGAACATGTTCAGATGTTCTCTATCGAAATTGAGCATATGACAGGAAAGCTTGTAAATGAAAAATAACAATATCGATGTGGTTCCAGACCCCGCCTGATTTCGAAAATCTGATTTTGCCGCCTAAGCTTTGTTTGAAAGATAGGTAAAAATTCCAGCTTTCTAAACTGGGAAATCGGAATTTGTAGAGCAGAAATTTGTAGAACTAAAATAGTAGTGCCACTTGTGTTTGCAGGTGGCATTATTTTCATCTTTATATAGCGAAAAGATAATGGAAATGAAAAATGTTCCAGGTTGCAAAAATCCTTTATAAAACTTTGCAATTTATTGATTATGAAGGAGTTTTGTGGTACTATATAACATAAAAATGTATCAGGTTGCAAAAATCTTTCGCAAGGAGGCTTTTCTATGGAGATTCGAAGAGATTTTTATTTAGATAAATTAATAAAGAGAAAAAACAATGGGCTTATTAAGGTAATTACAGGTATTCGCAGATGTGGCAAGTCTTATTTGATGAATACACTTTTTTACCAGTATCTGTTGGATAGAGGTATAGATACTGACCATATCATTCGTTTTGCTTTTGATTCAGCAGATGATTTATATCTGATTGGTGAGAGTCTTATTCAGATTGAAAAAGAGAAACGGGGAGTCGATCCTGAAAAGTTTATGGCATATATACGTTCTAGAGTTATTGATGATGGAATGTATTATCTGCTTCTTGATGAAATTCAGATGCTGGATTGTTTTGAAGCCGTCTTGAATGGCTATCTTCGCAAGGATAATATGGATGTATATGTGACTGGAAGCAATGCAAAGCTATTGTCTAAGGATATTGCAACAGAGTTTGCCGGTCGTGGAGATGAAGTTCATTTGTATCCTCTGAGTTTTGCAGAGTTCATGAATGTTTATAAAGGTGATAAGTATGCGGGATTGTCTGAATATATGTTATATGGCGGTATACCTCTTGTTGTTCTACGCAATGATGTAAATGATAAGACAGCGGCATTGCAGAATTTGTTCAATGAGATTTATATTCGAGATATTACGAAACGAAATCGTGTTAAAAACATTGGAGAATTGGAAGATCTGTTGAATATTCTCTCATCTGCAATTGGTTCACTAACGAATCCGGAAAAGTTAAAAAATACATTTAAGACTGTAAAAAAATCGAAAATCACTTCGAACACTATAAAAAAATATCTGGATTATTTTGAAGATTCTTTCTTGATTGAATCTGCACAGCGGTTTGATATCAAAGGTAAGGCATACATTGAAACTCCGAAGAAATACTATTTTTCAGACCTTGGACTACGTAATGCCCGAATTAACTTCCGTCAGTTTGAACAGACTCATTCCATGGAAAATGTGATTTACAACGAACTTCGTATGCGTGGATATAGCGTAGATGTAGGCGTTGTTCCTATTGCAAAAAAGGATAAGGATGGAAAAGTGGTACGTAAGCAATTGGAAGTGGATTTTGTCTGTAATCTTGGTTCTTTAAGATATTATATTCAGTCGGCATATTCACTGCCTGATGAAGAAAAGCGTTTACAGGAAATCAGACCTTTCAGAAAGATTGATGATTCGTTCAAGAAAATTGTTATTACAAAAGATATTGTTCAGCCATATTATGATGAATACGGTATTTTGACCGTTAATATCTACGATTTTCTACTTGATCCGGGCTGTCTTGAAAAATAAATATGTAAAAGAACTATAAATCGAAATTTATCTAAGCGGTGTACAACTTCCAGTTTGTATATGAGATTAACAAATAGTGAAATAACCATGAGATAAAAGGGTATTAAAAGTTGAATTTTGCGGAGGAAAAAGAATGAACTATCGAATTGCAACTATTTCCGATTGTGAAGCGTTGACTGAACTTAGAATGCGTATGAGAAAAGAGCTTGACACAGATTTTAACTTGGAATTGATTTACGCGGAAACATTGGACTTTTTCAAACGCAACATAAAAAACGGAACACATGTTGCTTTTGTCTGTGAATATGACAGACAATTGATAGCAACCGTGGGTATTTCATTATTTGAAATTCTGCCAACAACCAAATGCCCGAACGGCAGAACGGCAAGGCTTATGAACATGTATGTAGAGCCTTTTTACCGACACCGGGGGATTGCCAAAGAATTGCTAAACTATGCAATGATGTATGCTAAGGAACATCAGATCGGAAAGGTTATGCTAAACCCGTCTCCTATGGGGAAATCTTTGTATGAGAATTATGGTTTTCAGTTGCTGCCTGATGAATATGTTTTTTATCTACACTGATTGCCATGAAAAAATATACAAGAAACATTTGTTTGCATATGTGATTTTTCTATTATTACCAAAAAATAAATAATTTTTAAAAAGTGGGAATAGAATAATGACACAAGACACTGCTTGTGATACTATATGGTTATAAATCGTATTACCGAAAAATTAAAAATATTCAAAAAGTGGGAATAGTGGGGATGGCAGCATGCAGCTTATAGTAAGAAAAAAGTATTTAGATGAACTGATTGAATTGTATGGAACACCTGACATAAAAGTTATCACGGGTATCAGACGAAGCGGTAAATCCGTATTATTGCAGGAGTTTGTCGCGTACCTGCAGTCATTAGCAGAGCAGGTAAACATTGTAATGATAAACCTTCAGGAATTAGAGTTTGATCATTTGTTAGAATATCATGCATTGCATAAATATATTCTGGAACAGTACAAAGAAGGAATGCCCAATGTTTTGCTGATTGACGAGGTTCAGTTGTGTCCTCAGTTTGAAATTGCAATCAATAGTATTCACGCAAAAGGAATTTATGATATTTATCTTACCGGATCAAACGCATTTTTGCTAAGTTCCGATTTAGCAACACTTTTCACCGGAAGGACAATGGAAGTAAAAGTGTATCCATTTTCTTTCGCAGAATATCTTACTTATTATGGAATTACAGCTAACTATGACGATGCCTTTGATCAATATGTCCGGACGGGTGGTATGCCTGGAGCTTATGTGTATAAGACAGAGGATAGACAGTATGACTATGTCCGAGATGTGTATTCAACCATTCTTATCAGAGATCTCGTTGAAAAATATAAGATAAGAAATAAATCAGAGTTCACCAATATATCCGAATTTATGATGGACAATATTGGTAACTTACTTTCGCCTAATAACATCAGCCAAATCTTAAAGGACGACCAAAGCGAGATAACCAGAAAGACGGTGTCGAAATACATTGGTTATTTGGAAAATGCTTTTCTATTTTATGAGGCAAAACGGTATGATTTAAAAGGGAAAAAATATCTGACGAACAATAGTAAATATTATCTTTGCGATTCGTCATTTCGCTATGCGGTCAATGGTACACGAAACATGGATTTTGGGAGAGTTTATGAGAATATTGTTTATCTGGAGTTACTCCGGAGAGGATACGAGGTATATGTAGGAAAGCTCTATAAAAAAGAAGTGGATTTTGTGGCTAAAAAACGCGATACACAAATATATATTCAGGTAAGCGATAATATTTCAGATGAAAAAACATTTGCAAGAGAATATTCACCACTGCTTGCAATAAGGGATGCCTATCCTAAGATGATAATTGCAAGAACACATCATGAAACTTATGATTATCAAGGCGTGCAAGTCATTGATATTTGCAGATGGTTACGGTATATGTGATTTAGGAAGGACAGAATCTATGAAAATCGAACACATTGCACTTTATGTAAACGATCTGGAAGAAGCCAGGAATTTCTTCGTAAAATATCTTGGCGCAGAATCAAATTGCGGCTACCACAATCCGAAAACCGACTTCCGCTCCTACTTTCTTACGTTTGAGGACGGGGCCCGTCTTGAGATCATGAACAAGCCGGAAATGTCAGGCCTTCCAAAAGACCCTGTCCGGACAGGATATGCGCACATTGCTTTCAGTGTAGGCAGCAAGGAAAAAGTGGACTCCTTGACTGTCACGCTGAAAGCTGCCGGCTATGAGGTGATCAGCGGCCCCCGGACTACGGGGGATGGCTATTATGAGAGCTGCATCGTTGCTATTGAAAATAACCTAATTGAGATTACCGTCTGAAAATTTTCAGATATTTTCCCGTTATGCTTTCCCTGTTCCCGGCGATTTCCTCCGGGGTTCCGCTCGCAATGATTCTGCCGCCGTTTTCTCCGCCTCCGGGGCCCATATCGATGATGTAATCCGCATTCCTGATCACATCCAGGTCATGCTCGATTACGATAACGGTCGCTCCTCTCGATACCAGACGGTCAAATACCTGTAAAAGGGTCTGCACATCCAGAGGATGCAGTCCTATCGTCGGCTCATCAAATACAAATACCGAGGCGTCCTGCCGGCGTTCCATTTCGGATGCAAGCTTTAGCCTCTGCGCCTCTCCTCCGGACAAGCTCGGCGTCGCTTCCCCTAACGTAAGATAACCAAGTCCCAGCGCCTGTAGAATCTGCAGTCTGGAACTTATCTTTTTCATATCTTCACAGGCATACAGCGCCTGCGTGACATCCATATCCATCAATTCCGGCAGAGAATACCATTCGCCGGATTTTGTTTTTCTCCGGATATTCCCGGCATCGCGGTGATATCTGCTTCCATGACAATCCGGACACGGGATCTCCACATCCGGCAAAAACTGTACGTCAAGACTGATCGAACCCGTTCCATCACAGGTCGGGCAGCGAAGTTTTCCTGTATTGTATGAAAAATCTCCTGCATTGTATCCTGCTTCTTTTGCTTCGGGAAGCTTCGCATATACTTTTCTCAGTTCATCATGTACATTCGCATAAGTCGCTACCGTAGAACGCACATTGATTCCAATAGGTGCTGCATCAATCAGTTTTACCTGTTCAATGTCCTTCGCAGTAATGTCTTTCACATGGGACGGCAGCTTTGTTCCATTTATTGTTGCCGCCAACGCAGGAATCAGACTTTCCAGGATCAATGTAGTCTTTCCGGAACCTGAGACACCGGTTACCACCGTAAACCGTCCTTTGGGAATGTCTGCCTCCAGCGGTTTTACGGTATGAATGGCATCTGTGGAAAGCCGGATGGAGCCCATAGAGAACATTTCCTGTGCAGAAGCTTTCTTCCGATAAATGTGATGTGTTTCCTTCAGAAATGTCCCGATTCTGGAATCCGGATTTGCCGCGATCTCGGGAATCGTACCCTGTGCAATGACTCTGCCTCCTTCTGCACCGGCTTTGGGTCCCATTTCCACGACCCAGTCCGCCTCTGCCAGAATCTGTGTATCATGATCCACCAAAATGACAGAATTGCCGTCCGCAATCAGATCATGCATGACATCGGTAAGCCCCACGATATTGGATGGATGCAGACCGATGGATGGCTCGTCCAACACGTACAGTACTCCCGTTGTCCGGTTTCTGACGGCACGCGCCAGCTGCATTCTCTGCCGTTCTCCCGTGGAAAGCGTAGACGCTGCTCTGTCCAATGACAAATATCCCAGCCCCAGATCCATCAGCCTTTTTGCAACCATCTGGAACGATTCACAGATATTTTCTGCCATTGGCCGCATTTCTTTCGGCAAAGTATCCGGCACATGGCCTACCCATTCTACGAGCTCTGAAAGCGACATCTTACAGGCATCCGCCAATGTAATACCGCAGAGTTTCGGCTGCCTTGCCCTCTCGGAAAGTCTTGTTCCTCCGCAATCCGGACAAACGTCCTCCTTCAAAAAGCGCTCCACCCTCTTCATGCCTTTCTCATCCTTTACCTTAGATAAGGCATTCTCCACCGTATAAACAGCGTTAAAATAAGTAAAATCAAGTTCACCCGACTGGTTGGTATTTTTTGCTTTATAAAAAATATGCTTTTTTTCCGCCGGCCCATGATATACGATCTCTTTTTCCTCTTTTGTAAGGTCCTTGAACGGCACATCCGTGCGCACTCCCATTTCCCTGCATACATCTGTCATGAGCGACCACATCAGTGTCTTCCACGGAAGGACAGCTCCTTCATCGATGGTTAATGATTCATCCGGAATCAGCGAAGCCTCATCTACCATCCGCACATATCCTGTGCCGCCACAGGTCTGGCAGGCTCCCTGCGAATTAAAAGAAAGTTCTTCTGCGGATGGCGCAAAAAACTTTGTTCCGCAGACAGGACAACAAAGTTCCTTCCCCGCTGCTACTTCAAGTGTCGGTTCCAGACAATGACCATTGGGGCAGCAATGATTTGCAAGTCTGGAATACATCAGCCGCAAGGAATTCAGCAGTTCCGATCCGGTTCCAAACGTGCTTCGGATCCCCGGAACTCCCGGTCTCTGGTGCAATGCCAGAGCTGCCGGAATATGCAGCACCTCATCTACCTCGGCCCGGGGTGCCTGTGTCATTCTGCGCCTGGTATAGGTCGATAATGCATCCAGATATCTCCTCGACCCTTCCGCATACAACACACCGAGCGCAAGCGACGATTTGCCGGAGCCAGACACCCCGGCGATTCCCACGATCTTGTTTAACGGAATATCCACATCTATATGTTTCAAATTATGAACATGAGCATTTCGAATTTTAATGACATTCTGTTGATTCTGTTCTTTCATTTTCCTGTCCTTTCCATAAGATTATTGCACTAAGCCTGAATTATCGATTCAGAAAAAATAATCCCACAAGACAAAATCCCACACCGACAACCTTGCTGACACTGATAGTTTCATGATATAGCAAAGCCCCCACAAACAATAAAGCTACCGCAAGGAAAGCGCTCTGTACCAGGGAAGCGGTGCTCACGGCCCATCCGTTTTTATAAGCATAGATAAACCCGACTTCCAGTCCGACCACCGATACTCCGAGAAATGCCGGAGCCCAGTTCATTTTGCTGTACTCATGCAGCAGATTGCCGTTCTTATTCATAATGAAAAACATAATTGCAGAACAGACCGCTCCCACCAGATAAGTGATTGTCATCGATGCCATTGCATCCATGTCCTTGGGAACGCCTTTCGCACAGATCTGATACACTATGTTTGAAAATACTACTAACGCTATCGGCCATATCATTGACATTGACTCTTCCTCCTGAAAGAAAAAGGCAGTCTGACTAAATTAGCCTGACTGCCGGTAGGTGCTCACCCTATCACAAACGAATTTTCCTATTCTCCCAACACTACCTTACAGTCCTTTTTATAGCATGCAATCCCATATTTTATAAAATTACGCATGCCATCCTGCTTCAGCCTTGCGACATAATCCTTTTCTTCGATCTGTTTTAATGCCGCTTCACATGCCGCGTCCATGTCTCCGTTCTCTGCATACTTTAGTTCAATCACGATTCCGGTCCGGTTCTCCGGCGCTTCTATGAGGATATCACTGTAGCCGGTTCCGGATTCTGCATTTGATTTTGTAAGCCACGTCGACTTGTAGCCCAGCAGCCCAAGGAGAATCCCATGATAAAAGTTCTCCTTTCTCTCCTTTGCGACTGCCGTATCCCGAATACTGATCGTGTTCCAGAGATAGTCCCCGAACAGCTGCTCAATTTTTTCAGGTTCTTTTGTCAGAAATGCATTACAAAATACTTCCAGCGTTTTTCCATCATTTCTGGATACATCGCGAAACCACTCCCTGATCTTCTTCGTAAACAAATTCCGAATCTCTTTATTTGGAATGGTTAAAAGATATTTTCCGTTTTCGGTGCGTCCCTGCTGCGTCAGGTATCCGGTTGTAAAAAGTACGCTCCACAAATTCTCAATGCTGTTGTCCAACTCATCATAAGTGAGCTCCTGCGACACCTCTTTTTCGATATATTCTCCATTGATCAGCCGCTCGATCTCATTTCTGGTCTGTACATCCGCCTTGTCTATAAACCTGCGGACAATCGCATTTCCGCTGGAGTTGGACCAGTAATCCTCCGGTAATGCATTCGGATCTGCACACAGATTCTTACAATACCGGATCACATCCCACGGACAGTAAATATCTGCATTACCAAAATGATAACCGTCATACCATTCCCTAACTTCCGAATAATGTTCCGACAAGTTATAGTATCCAAGAATCTCCTGCACCTCTACATCCGTAAATCCAAAGCATTCATCATACTGGGCATTTAGAATGGATAAAACCTCGAAATTGTTAAGCCCTGTAAAGATACTTTCCTTAGAAATGCGAAGGCACCCGGTCAGCACTGCAAACTGCAGAAAATCATTCGTCTTTAATGCCTGACCAAAAAGACCTCTGATCAATGCAACCATTTCATGATAATAGCCGTTTTGGAATGCCTTATCCAAGGGAACATCGTACTCATCTATGATAATGATTGTTTTTTTGCCATAATGCTTATATAACAGTTCGGACAACAGTCGGATACTATCTGTAATATCGTCAGTTTCTCCCTCTAAAAGCCGCTCATACTGCAAGATTTCCTCGGGCTTTAGTTTGTCACTCGTTTTCAAATAGTAATGCCTGCGTGTTTCATTTTTTATGATTGTGGTCATACGGATCACGGCCTCATCAAAGGAAAATCCCTCTACCCCTTTGAGCGTGAGAAAAACAACCGGATATTTTCCCATATATTCATCACAGATTTTTTTATTTTTTGAAATATACAATCCGTCAAACAGTGATGAATCCATCCCAATCTCAAAAAATGAACGTATCATACTCATGCAAAGCGTTTTGCCAAAGCGGCGTGGGCGGGTAAACAGATTTACTTTTCCCCAATTCTGCAAGAGCTGTTCGATGAGCTTTGTCTTGTCAATATAATAAAATCCAAATTTTCGAATATCCTCAAAATTCTCAATTCCAACCGGCAATTTTAATGTGTTATTCATAAAACCATCCTTACTATCATCACTCCATCACGTATTTTCCGGGCATCTGAATAATTACATTTCTTTTACTATCTTATCATAATTTTGCTTTTTTTCAAAGGGAAAGCACGCTATATCTCTTGACCAGCCAAACTAAATTTGCTACAATACCGTCTTGGAAAAACATCATTCAACTGCATATGATAGGGCGCAGGTTCTGCGCTACGGTCGGACATCCATAATCCATTATTTTCACGGGTATGGATGTTTTTTAATGCAGTGTAACTTTGTCTGTGAAATGGAGCGTATTTTTTATGGAAAATCAATTATTTGAAAAAACTTCTGTGCCGAAAGCCTATATGACTCTGGCACTTCCCGTTGTCTTAAGTATGATGGTGTCTCTGGTCTATAACATGGTGGATACCTTCTTCATCGCCCTCACCGGCAATCAGGATCTCGTCGCAGGGGTATCTCTGGTGGTTCCGATCTTCACTATGATGATCGCTTTCGGTGATATCTTCGGACTGGGCGGCAGTTCCTCGATCTCCCGTCTCTTCGGAGAAAAAAGAGATCTTGATGCGAAGAAGACCAGTGCTTTCTGCATCTGGGCTTCTGTGGCATTCGGTCTCTGTGTCACACTTATTCTGTTACTGTTCCGTCAGCCGGTTCTGAACATTCTGGGTGCGGATGCCTCTACTTATGAATATGCGAACGCTTATTATATTTGGATCGCCATCGGCGCCGTATCCATTATCTTCGGCCTTGTTCCCAGCAATATCCTGCGTACGGAAGGACTTGCCACGCAGGCAATGTTCGGCTCTGTTCTGGGATCGGTCGTGAATATCATTCTGGATCCGATATTTATCTTCGTCCTGAAACAGGGTGCGGCCGGTGCTGCGATTGCTACTGTACTGGGAAATGTATTTGCCGATATTTATTATCTCTACGCCATGAAGCAGAAGGCTCACCGGCTTTCTGTCTCCCTTTCCGACATTAAGATCCCCGGTGCCATGATCCGGAATATCCTGGCGATCGGTATTCCTGCATCCATTACCAACCTGATGCAGAGCTTTATGGTCATGATGACGAATCATTTCCTGCTTCCTTACGGCACGGATAAAATTGCGGCCATGGGAATTGCCCTCAAAGCCAACATGATCACTGCTTTGATTTTAGTCGGTTTCGCCTTCGGCGGACAACCCCTGATCGGCTACAACTTCGGTTCCGGCAATCAGAAGCGCCTGAAGAAAATTCTGAGATTTTCCTATCTTCTGGAAATGGCTCTGGGACTTGTCTTCACGATCGGCATGAGCATTTTCGCACCTCAGATCATCAGTATCTTTATGAAAGATACCGCTATCATTACAAACGGCAGCCTCATGCTTCGCTGCCAGCAGCTTGGTATGACCTTTATGGCGATCACACTGGTATCCACCTGCGTCTGCCAGTCCGTGGGAAACGCCCTCGGTGCTTTTGTCCTGTCCATCAGCCGTCAGGGTGTCCTCTATGTAATTGCTCTTGCTATACTTTCTCATACTTTCGGCTATACCGGCGTGTTAATTTCACAGGCCTGCGCTGATGTCGCCACTGCTGTTCTGGCCGTTTGTATTATTTTACGCTTATTGAAAAAAACCTATTCTTAAACACTCACACCCAAATAGCCGCCCGATTTCATTTTTTGAAATCGTGACGGCTTTTGCTATTTCTCATCCTTTTGCTTCTGCAAATCTTATTTTTCATGCAAACCTACTCTATTCCTACTAACTTACTATACAAAAATGTCTGACAGTGCTATAATATGAGTTATAAATTTCAGTATTTTTCAGTACATCTGTAAAATCTATGCATTATTAAACACGAGGTTTTTATCACATATGAAGCACAATCATCAGAAGTTTTCATACATCAAATGGCTGCTGCCGGTACTGGTCTTCCTCATCGGCGGAAGTATCCTGCACATTATTGCCCATACAGTTCGTCAATCAGACTATGAACAGCTTAGGGCAAAAGCGGAACTGAATGCCGTCACTTATGCCAACCAGATGACGGATGCGCTGTACAACGGCATCGGCATCACGGACTCGCTGGAGCAGATCCTGATCAGTGAGGATGGCAATATTGATAAATTTGATGTGGTTGCACAGCATATGATGGCGGATTATGTCCAGAGCATTCAGCTCGCTCCGAACGGCGTCGTCACCGAGATCTATCCGGAAGCCGGCAACGAGGCCGGTAAGATTGATCTGATTCACGATGAGACCCGCGGTGACATCGTAAACTACGGAATTGACAATGACATCGTAGTTATGCAGGGACCTTTTGATCTCAAACAGGGTGGTCAGGGAATTGCGATCCGGAATCCGGTCTTCCTGCAGGATGGAAACGGCAACAGTACCTTCTGGGGATTGACGATCGTCATTATCCGTGTTCCGGATATTTTTATCGATTCCGTAAACGCCCTCACGAACTTTGGATACGAATACAGTTTATCTAAAACACCCTCTCCGCTCACTGATGAGTTCAAAGTAATCGACCATTCCGGTGCAGAATTGGCAGATCCGGTTTCTTATACTTTTGACCTCGGCGGCTGTACCTGGCAACTGGATGTCATGCCAAGAGACGGTTGGCAGAAAGATAAGAAACTGCCGTTTATCTTTATCTGCGGTGGTTGCATGATTCTCCTGCTGGAGACTCTCACGATTGCATTTTTAATCATGAGAGAGCAACGGCGCAAATTCCGTCAGCTTTCCCTGACGGATGGTCTGACAGGACTGTTGAACCGTACCGGATTCGATGAACAGGCAGATTCCTATCTGCGCAAATCCGATGTCAGATCCTGTGTCGGAATCCTGTTGGATGTCGATAATTTTAAATTCATCAACGATATGTACGGTCATGCTGTCGGAGACCGGGTATTACAGCAGCTGGCGGATTCCATGCGGAAGGCCTTTCCGGAGAATGCGATTCTCGGGCGAAACGGCGGCGATGAATTCTGCATTATCCTGAAGGACTGCAATGTGGAAGAAGCAAGACCCCAGATTGAGGCATTCAGCAATTCCTCGCGGACTTTTGAAGGCAAAGGGCAGATACACAACTACGGTATTTCCATAGGCTATGCCGAATACCCTACCCACGCAGAGAAAATTTCCGACCTGCTGCGTTATGCGGATATGGCGCTGTACGAAGTAAAGCTTGGCGGAAAACACAGCTGTCTCTGCTACAAGAGCAGCTTCCACACTTCCAAGCGGACACAGCTTGGATTTGAACTGGACGATATCTCCAGTAACCTGCCCGGTGCCTTTTTCATCTATAAGGCAGACCGGAAGGACGAACGCATTCTGTTCGCCAACCGGGAAATGATCCACCTCACAGGGTGTACCGACCTGGATGATTTCATGCAGTTCACCGATCGCAAATTCAGCAATCTGGTGCATCCGGAAGATTATACAAAGATAGAGCAAAGTATCTGGGATCAGATTGAGTCCCACCAAGACGGGGATAACGATTACGTAAAATACCGCCTTGCCACAAAGGACGGCTCTTACAAGACCGTTCTGGACTTTGGCCGTATCGTGGAAAGCGAATATTACGGTTCTGTTTTCTATGTATTGATTGTGGATTGTGATTATATTGATTCACATTATGATAGCTTTTAGGAGGTTAGCATCTTTTTATACTCATACTTGGGAAGGAAATCATTCTTCCCATAAGTATTGTAATACTTTTCAAAAATCCGTCTCAGGACCTCCGGGATATGCTCCTCATCCGCTTCCATCAGGATGATCAGGTGCTGAAGTGAACTGTAACGTGTGCAGATATCCACTTTTCTGATGTTCTCACGGATCGCTTTTTCCATACATTCCAGTGCTTTCTCGATATTCTCAATGTACATGGTCTGATCCGGCTTCGTATCCATTGTAACCAGCACCAGGTAACAGGTGTGCTTATAACGCTCCCCCAGGCTGTTCATGTATTCGTAGATTTTCGCGAATTCACGGTAATCGAGATCCAGTGCTCCGGTGTAAGTTCCGCTCTCCTGCAGCGCCTTTGCAATCACTTCGAGATCCTTTCTTTTATCGGATGCAACGAGGTTCTGCTCTTCCATTTCATCGTAAAACAAGAAACCGTTTTTTCCGTTCTGCTTCACATAATACAATGCCTTGTCTGCCTTGATATAGCATTCTTCAAATTTATCTCCCTGTGCGCACATACATAAGCCGCCGGACAATGACGCAGGATGCGTTTCGACAGAGGCATCCTTCGCCTCGTAAAAGCGTTCAAACAATTTCTTCATCTGTGCTTTCATCTGTTCTACCGATACTTCCGGCAAATAAAACAGGAATTCATCTCCGCCCAGTCTGCAGGCAACCGCTCCCTGCATACACTCCGTTATCATTTCTCCCAGCAGTTTCAGCGCCCGGTCACCTGCTTTGTGTCCGTAGATATCGTTGATCTTTTTCAGATTATCCATATCCACGAAGCCCAGACAGCCTGCATGCTCCTGCATCTTCTCTGCGATCAGCTTTTCCCCTTTATGCCGCATCGGCAGTCCCGTAAGGTAATCCAGACTTTCCTTGATCTCCTTCTGGCGCTTCTGTTCCAGTTCCCGGATATTGTCCATGGTTTTGATCATGGTAACCACCAATAGGATCATCAGACCGACACCAATGAAAATCCCCGACAGTGACACCACTAGGTAGACAGCGACCACTTCCATCATCACTGCGATCATAGCGATGATCATTCCAATCAGTGTGAGTTTATAATTCTTCGCATCTCCATGGACGATATCCAGGATGATCGTCACAAATATGGCCGCAAATGTAACTCCAATCACCACATGCGCGATCGGCAGGGTCTCAATGAAGTCCGCTATATCTAAAATCTGTAAAACAGTACATACCGCAAAATTGATCCAGGTAATACATTCTATGAAATGATAAACTTTCCGGTATCTCCCCTGCTGCACACTGTCAATGTAAAACAGGATCGGAATCGGGCAGATCATGACAACAAAAAAGCACATGATACCTAAAATCGAAGCATTGGGAACAAGCAGCTGACGCATCTTGTTCTCTCCAAGCATCCATGCGGATCCCAGGATCATACACCATCCCAGATATTCCATTTCGAATCTTGTCTTGTAAACAATGCCCAAGGCAATACTGAAAAGAAGCACCACAAATCCGGAAAACAGGATAAAGAAAGAGATCACCGTTTCCTTGATATATCTGTGGAACACAAACTCCCAGATATCAAATTTATCGCCACAATAGAAAGCATTCACGACACCGGAATACTTCGCCGTAAAGGATTGCAGTTCGATCCGCACCTCCTGTCCGGCATCGTCCGCGGAAGTCTCGCAGAAGATATACCGGCTGGAAGAATTTTTGCCAAAAGGTCTGCTGTCCTTTGTGTCATATACGACACGCAGTTCTCCACCGATATAAATATGTACGTTTTCCATGGAGGCACGGAACGCAAGGTTACTCTTATCATAGTCCTGCGGTAACTGCGTCCGGATCACCATGGTCTCTCCCACAGGCACATCATATTGCCCGGGGACAGAAATTTCTTCTTCACTGCCATCCGGCTTTTCGAGGTAAAAAGTCCCGGTATATCGAAGGCTTTCTTCGTCTACGTTATCCCTCTCACTCGGATAAATATGCTGCCCCAGTAAAAAAGCGAGCAGTAATGCAAACATCACACTGTAAAACAGTATTCTTTTGTACTTCCCAATTTTATAATTTTCTTCTGCCAATCTATGATTCCCCACTCTTCTTTTGCCGGATGTTCTTATTACTCCGCACCCCGGTCACTGTTCATCACTTCTTTTTCCTGTTGTGCTTCTTCTACATACAGCTTTGCATTCTCCAGATTCCACCGGATCTCTTCTTCGGTAACCGCTCGCTTTACCTTGCCGGGATTGCCGATCACCAGAGAATTATCCGGGATCTCCACATTCTGTGTCACCAGTGCCCCCGCGCCGATGATACAGTTTTTCCCGATCTTACAGCCGTTCATCAGAATCGCGCCCATGCCAATCATGGTATTGTCGCCAATCTTACAGCCGTGAATGATCGCACCGTGTCCTATGGTCACATGATCCCCGATTTCCACCGGATAGCCGCTGCCCAGATGCACGACCGCATTGTCCTGGATATTGCTCTCTCTTCCGATGACGATGGAATCCCGGTCTCCCCGGACGACCGCATTGTACCAGATTCCGCTGTTTTCCCCCACGGTCACATTTCCCAATACCACCGCACCGGGTGCTATAAATGCTGTTTCATGAATCTGCATCTCTTGTCACTCTTTCCAATGTAATCTGTGAAGTTCCCCATCCCGCTGCATACTCTCAAATCCCTGCTGTCTGAGTGCTTCATAGAGCACGATAGCAACGGAATTGGACAGGTTCAGAGAACGGATCTGGGGCAGCATGGGAATACGGATGCAGGTCTCTTCATGCTCTACGAGGATTTCTTCCGGAATTCCGGCGCTCTCCTTACCGAACATGATATAATCATCCGGCCCGAATTTCACATCCGTATAGGTCTGATGTGCCTTGGTCGTAGCCATCCAGATTTTTGCCCCCGGATGCATCTGCTGAAATTCCTGAAAATTCATATATCTGGTAACATCCAGATGCTGCCAGTAGTCCATACCGGCTCTCTTGATCTCTTTTTCATTCAGCCGGAAACCGAGGGGCTCGATCAGGTGCAGGCTGGTGCCTGTCGCCACACAGGTTCTGCCGATATTTCCGGTATTCGCCGGAATCTCCGGCTGATGTAATATAATGTGCATTGCATTTTCTCCTTCAGAATACTTCGATTCTGTTAACACTGGTAATTCTTATATGTATTATATTACCACAATTTCTCTCTATAAAAAAGTAACTATCCGAATCTGCTTCCATTCTGTCAGCCATCGTTCCGGATAGTTACTGATATTTTGACTTATGATGTCTTTCTCAAATTCGCTGCTCATCAATCACGCAAACGTGACTAGACTGTTATCCCTACTTACTTTTCTGCCTGTTCCGCACGCAGCTTCTCTACAAAATGCGCCAGTCGCCCGATGGCAATCTTCAGCTTCTCCAGAGAGTATGCATACGAGATTCTCAGATAGCCCTCTCCGCTGTCGCCGAATGCCGTACCGGGTACCGCAGCCACCTTTTCCTCTTCCAGGAAACGGGTAGCGAATTCATCACTGGTCATGCCGAATTCCTTGATGCAGGGGAATACATAGAACGCACCATAGGGCTCGAAACATTCCAGTCCCATCTCGCGAAAAGCATTCATGAGGAAACGTCTTCTCTGGTTATAAGCCGTACGCATTTCCTCGATATCGGCATCGCCGTTTTTCAGCGCTTCCACAGCCGCATACTGACTGGTGGTCGGTGCACACATGATCGCAAACTGGTGAATCTTCGTCATCTGCTGGATAATGGCAGCTGGGCCGCAGCAATATCCCAGTCTCCAACCGGTCATAGCATAAGCCTTGGAAAAACCGTTGATGTAAATAGTTCTCTCCTTCATACCGGGCAGGCTGATGATGGACACATGTTTTTCTTTATAGGTAAGCTCTGAATAGATCTCATCAGACATGACAAAAATGTCATGTTCTTCAATAATCTTCGCAATCGCTTCCAGATCGGATTTCTCCATGATAGCGCCCGTAGGGTTGTTCGGGAAAGGAAGAATCAGTACTTTCGTCTTATCCGTGATCGCTGCTTCCAGTTCTTCTGCCGTCAGGCGGAACTCATTCTCAGCCTTCAGGTCAATGATCACCGGCTTGGCTCCTGCCAGGATCGCGCAGGGTTCATAGGAGACGTAGCTGGGCTGCGGAATCAGTACTTCATCGCCCGGATTGCACATGGCACGCAGTCCGATATCGATAGCCTCGGAGCCGCCGACCGTTACCAGCACTTCATGCTGCCAGTCGTAAGTTACGCCCTGTTTTCTCTCAATGGTATGACAGATCTCCTGACGCAGATCCTTCAGACCGGCATTGGAAGTATAAAAGGTTCTGCCTTTTTCCAGGGAATAGATACCCTCATCCCGGATGTGCCAGGGAGTATCGAAGTCCGGTTCTCCCACGCCCAGAGAGATGGCATCCTGCATCTCACTTACAATATCAAAAAATTTGCGGATACCCGATGGTTTGATATCCACTACTTTATCAGCTAATGGATTTCTCATGGGGTAATCATCTCTCTTTCATCATCTTTTTTCGTTGCAAATGCAGTTCCGTGATCCTTGTATTTCTTCAGAATGAAGTGTGTGGCTGTGCTCAGCACGGAATCCAGCGTAGACAGCTTATCGGATACGAAGTTGGACACTTCACGCAGCGTCTTTCCTTCCAGAATAACCATCAGGTCGTAAGCGCCGGACATCAGATACACGCTGCGTACTTCCGGATATTTGTAAATACGCTCCGCAATACTGTCAAATCCCTGTCCTCTCTGAGGGGTCACACGCACCTCGATCAGAGCGCTTACTTTCTCAATGTCAGTCTTCTCCCAGTTGATCAGGGTATGATAACCGCAGATCACACCTTCTGCTTCCAGTGCAGCCAGTTCATTTACCACATCGATTTCTTCCACACCCAGGATCACTGCCAGTTCCTTCAGATCGATCCTGCTGTTCTTCTCTATGATCGCCAATAATTCTTCTCTCATGCCAATATCTCCTTTTATTCTACTTCTTTATAGATCTCATCTCTCTGGGGACGGTCCATATAGCGGACTTCATCCTCGTTCAGGATCAGTCTGTCATTGCTGTCCGTAAATCTACCGACGATTGTCGCCGGGATTCCTTCTGCCGCCAGTGCTTCCACCACTGCGGTGCCCTCAATGCTTGCGATGATCAGGCTTCCGCCGGATCTCAGCTCATAAGGATTCACATTACAGTATTCACAGACTTCCACCGTCTCCTGTCTGAGAGGAAGTTTCTTCATATCTATTGTCAGTCCAACACCTGCACCCTCTGCCATCTCCCACAGGCCGGCGAAAATGCCGCCCTCGGAAGCATCATGCATGGTACAACCGCCGGACTTCACGGCGGTAGCGGCCTCCGGTAAGATAGAATAATACCGGTCAAACGCCGC
>JBNMHS010000010.1:0-51584 GCA_050872885.1 Acetatifactor sp. | reverse complement strand
GGAGCAGGCTGCTCCCTGCCTTTGGATATTCCTGCGGAAAACATTGCATTATTACGAAAAGTAGTAAATGAGACTTTTGCATAAATTAATGCAAAATTGCAACAAAATTTTGTTGACAAAAGGTCACTCCATATGTATAATAAGTCAGTGTGTGAATCAACACATCGTAGGAGACTTGTGTTTTCTACGCAACATATTGCATAGGAGTCGCTATGTTAGTAAGTTTATCTGATGTATTAACATCTGAAGGCAAGGTAGAAACTGTTGCCATTCCGCTTGAGATGACAAGCTTTAAGAGCCGTCAGGGAGAGTTCTCTGTAATAGAGAAAACACCCGTTTCACTTACTTTTACCAACATCGGTGTGAACAAGGCAAAAGTAACCGGTACCGCAGAGCTTACCTTTGATACGAAATGTGACAGGTGTCTTACTGAAGTACCTACGAAAATGAAGCTTGCATTTGACAGAATCGTTTATTCTCCGGAAGCGGAAGTAAGTGAGGAAGATGATACCGAGCAGAGTTTTATGGATGGATGGCAGCTGGATGTAGAGGCTTTTGTGTACGATGAAATTCTGGTGAATTGGCCGGCAAAGATCCTGTGTAAGGAAGACTGCAAGGGCATCTGCCCCAAGTGTGGTCAGAACAGGAATCTGAAGGAATGTGGTTGCGATACTTTCGTACCGGATCCTCGTATGGCAGCAATCCAAGATATCTTCAACGCGAATAAGGAGGTGTAACGATGTCTATTTGTCCTAAGAATAAATCTTCCAAAGGTAGAAGAGATAAGAGAAGAGCAAACTGGAAAATGAGCGCTCCTACATTGGTAAAGTGCAGCAAATGTGGTGCACTGATGATGCCTCACAGAGTTTGCAAGGCTTGCGGTTCTTACAATAAGAAGCAGGTCGTAAGCGTTGATTAATTTATAAATCAATGAAGCGAAATTAAGTGAAAAGAAAAGAGGAGATTCCGAAAGGAATCTCCTTTTGCTTTCACAAAAAAACCTCTTGCTTTTTATATACGCCTTTAGTATAGTAAGAATGAATCTGCCATCATCAAACTGTTTGGTATGCGTACGGAGCGGTTTGATGATGCGCGGATAACAGAAATTAACAGAGGAAATACAATATGGCAGAATATGTAAATGTTGCTGTGGATGCGATGGGCGGAGACAATGCGCCGGCGGAGATCGTAAAAGGCGCGGTAGAAGCTGTCAATTCCGATAAGCGAGTCAAAGTATTCCTGGTAGGCAGGGAGCCTGTGATCCGGGAAGAACTCAAGGCATATACCTATGACGCAGAGCAGTTGGAAGTGGTACATGCAGAGGAAGTCATTGAGACTGCAGAACCTCCTGTTATGGCAATCCGTAAGAAAAAGGATTCTTCGATTGTCAAGGCTATGTATATGGTCAAGAACGGAGAATGTGATGCATTTGTATCTGCCGGCAGTACCGGAGCGGTACTGGTAGGCGGACAGGTGATCGTCGGCAGGATCCGCGGAGTGGAGAGACCTCCTTTGGCTCCCCTAATCCCTACAGAAAAGGGCGTAAGCCTTTTGCTTGACTGTGGTGCCAACGTAGATGCAAGACCATCCATGCTGGTACAGTTTGCCAAGATGGGCAGCGTGTATATGGAAAGCGTTATGGGAGTCAAGAATCCCAAGGTCGGTATCGTCAATATCGGTGCCGAAGAGGAAAAAGGAAATGCTCTGGTAAAGGAGACATTTCCGCTTCTGAAGAACTGCCCGGAGATCAATTTTATCGGCAGTGTTGAAGCGAGAGACATTCCGGCAGGCGCGGCGGATGTTATTGTCTGCGAAGCATTTGTCGGTAATGTGATACTTAAGATGTATGAGGGCGTCAGCTCAGCATTATTGCATCAGGTAAAGCAGGGTATGATGTCGACGCTGCGCAGTAAGATCGGTGCACTGTTGGTGAAACCGGCATTGAAGACGACTTTGAAGAGTTTCGATACATCTCAATACGGAGGAGCTCCGTTACTGGGACTGAACGGCCTGGTAGTAAAGACTCACGGAAGCAGCAAGGCTGTGGAAGTGAAGAACTCCATCCTGCAATGCATCGCATTCAAAGAAGAGAAGATCAACGAGAAGATCAAAGAGCAGATCAGTCCGGAAGATAAGGCTGCGGAAAATAATTAAAATCTACAAAATATTTTTGGAAAGAAGGAACTGTTATGGAATTCGAAAAGTTAAAGAAAATTATTGCTGAGGTATTAAACGTAGATCCCGATGAGATCACTATGGACACCACATTCCAGGATGACCTGGGAGCAGATTCTCTGGATGTATATCAGATCATTATGGGAATCGAGGAAGAGTTCGATATCGAGATCCCCGCGGAGTCTGCAGAGCAGGTTACTACAGTAGAAGATGCTGTAGAGATGATCAAAAACGCAGTCAATTAGTAAAGCTACGAGCCATGTAAAGATAAAACAGGAACTGTGACCGAGAGCTTGCTCACAAGGCACTGTTCCTGTTTTTGGTTTATGTAAGAGGATGCAGACATGTTGGAAGGTTATACAATGGATGTGCTGGAGCAGCGCATCGGCTACTGCTTTCATAACAAAGCATTGTTAAAGCAGGCACTGACCCACAGCTCCTATACCAATGAGCAGAAAATAAATAAGACGCAGAATTATGAGCGTATTGAGTTCCTGGGAGATGCCGTACTGGAACTGGTATCCAGTGATTTCCTCTTTAGGGAACACCCGGATGTACCGGAAGGGGAATTGACCAAAATGCGTGCCTCCATGGTGTGCGAACCGTCTCTGGCATTCTGTGCAAGAGACTTAGAACTGGGGCAGTTCATGCTCCTTGGAAAAGGAGAGGAGAGCACCGGCGGCAGACGCAGAGACAGCATTACCTCTGACGGCATGGAAGCCATGATCGGCGCCATCTATCTGGACGGGGGCATGCAGCCTGCGAAGGCTTTTATTGACCGCTTTATCCTGTCGGATCTGGAAGACAAGCGTCTCTTCTATGACAGTAAGAGTAATCTTCAGGAACTGATCCAGGGAAAGCTGAAAAAAGAGTTCGAGTACCGTCTGCTGGAAGAGAGCGGACCGGAACACGACAAGACCTTCGTGGTAGAGATAGACATGGAGGGAGAATGCCTTGGCCGTGGGCAGGGAAGAACAAAAAAAGCGGCAGAACAGCAGGCGGCTTACGAGGCGCTTCTGCTATTGAGGGATAGAGGATATGTATTTAAAAAGTATTGAGATACACGGGTTCAAATCATTTGCAAATAAAATCGTATTCCAGTTCCACAACGGTATCACCGGTATCGTGGGACCCAACGGCAGCGGTAAAAGTAACGTAGCCGATGCTGTACGATGGGTACTGGGCGAACAGCGTATCAAGCAGCTGCGCGGTGCCAGTATGCAGGATGTTATTTTCTCGGGAACAGAGACCAGAAAGCCCTTAAGCTATGCTTATGTGGCAATCACACTTGACAACAGTGATCACCAACTGGCGATCGACTATGATGAAGTTACGGTTGCAAGACGTATCTACCGTTCCGGAGAAAGTGAATATCTGATCAACGGTACACCCTGCAGATTGAAGGATGTGAACGAACTGTTCTATGATACCGGTATCGGTAAGGAAGGCTATTCCATCATCGGACAGGGGCAGATCGATAAGATCTTAAGCGGTAAACCGGAGGAACGTCGTGAATTGTTCGATGAGGCTGCCGGAATCGTGAAATTTAAGCGCAGAAAAGCAGCAGCCCAGAGCAAGCTTGAAAACGAAAAACAGAATCTGGTGCGTGTCAATGATATTTTATCGGAGCTGGAGAAACAGGTAGGACCTCTGGAGAAACAGTCAGAGGTGGCGAAGGTTTATTTGAAGAAAAAGGAAGAATTAAAGACCCTGGATATCAATGTTTTCTTATTGGAAAACAAGAGACTCAGAGAACAGCTGTCTTCCATGGAAGAAAAATACAATCTGGCCAGCAACGAGCTGAACGAGACGAGTGAGAAATACGAGGGTATCAAGGAAGAATACGAGCGGATCCAGCAGGAGATCGAGAGCCTGGATGCGGCCATCGAAGCAGCCAGGGAACAGTTGACGGATACCGGTCTGATGCGTGGAAAACTGGAAGGCGAGATCAATGTCTTAAAGGAACAGATCAATTCCGCCCACGGCAGTGAGACCCATCTGAACAACCGTAAGGCGGCGTTGGAAGAAGAGATTGCCGGCAAGGAAAAAGAAAAGCAGGATATCTTAAACGATAAAAAAGATACGGATACCCAGGTGCAGGAGATCGCAGAGGCGGCGGCAAAGGCCAAGGCCGATCTGGAAGCGATCCAGAATAAGATCACTGAGCTCAATAATAATATCGAAGCAGGGAAAAATACTATCATCGGTGAACTGAATCAGAGAGCTACGATCAAGTCCAAGATGGGACGTTTTGATACCATGATGGAGCAGATCAATATCCGCAAGGCGGAATTGAATTCCAGACTGCTGCGGGCAAAATCTGATGAAGCAGCCAGAGAAGAGACTGTCAAAAAGCTGGAAGAGACTTTCGAAGAAGTAACCGAAGAACTGCGCCGGATGACAGAGAAAGAAGCTGCTTCCGAACTGGAACTGGGCAATATCCGTGAGAAGCTTACGGGGCTGGATGCAAAGCTGCGCGAGACACAGAACCGTTTCCATCAGGAACAGTCCAAGTTAGAAGCACTGACCAATATTACCGAGCGTTATGACGGCTACGGCGGCAGTGTCAAGAAGGTCATGGAGCAGAAGGAAAAGGAAAAAGGCATCATCGGTGTCGTAGCGGATATCATTCAGGTAGAAGCAAAATACGAAACTGCGATCGAGACTGCGCTGGGCGGTAATATTCAGAACATCGTAACCGATAATGAAGAGACTGCCAAGCACATGATCGGCTTCTTAAAGCAGAATCGTCTCGGAAGAGCCACGTTCCTGCCGCTGACCAGTATTACCAAACCGCAGGAGTTCAAGAATCCGGAGGCGCTGAAGGAAAAGGGCGTCATCGGCATGGCAGACGAACTGGTAGGAACGGAAAAAGAGTACCGCAACGTGGCGAAAGCTATGCTGGGACGTATCGTGGTCGTTGATAATGTGGATAACGCTGTGAAGATTGCCAGAAAATTTGATTACGGCATCCGTATGGTCACCCTGGAGGGAGAACTTCTGGTTCCCGGCGGTGCCATCAGCGGCGGTGCATTTAAGAATAACAGCAACCTTCTGGGAAGACGCCGTGAAATGGAGGAACTGGAGAAGAAGGTGAAGAAGCTTTCTGCGGATATCAAAGAATATACGCAGAAGATCGAGGATACCAAGAGTAAACGAAACAAGCTCCGTATGGATCTGGAAACGTTGAAGACCGAGATGCAGCGTAAATCCATCGAACAGAATACCGCGAGATTAAATATCTCTCAGGCCAGAGAACGTATGGAAGAAGAGGCAGAGAGTGCACAGTCCCTGAAACTGGAGGAACAGGAGATCGAGACCAAGATCTTCGAGATCCGATCCGGTAAGGAGACCATAGTACAGGAACTGGCTGCCAGCGAAGAACTGGAGAAAAATACCCAGGAACAGATTTATGTGTTCCAGAAGGAACTGGAAAACTGCCGCCTAGAAGAAAGTGAAGCTTCCGCGCATGCCGGAGAATGGGAAGTAAAGGTCGAGAAGATGCGGCAGGCGCTGGACTACAAGCAGGCCAATGTGGATCGTATAGGCGGCGAACTGGAACGCGCACAGGCAGAGCTTGCCGAGATCTTACAGGCTTTGACCGAAAATGCGCAGGAAGTGGAACGTAAGAAAAATAATATTCTGGAGATCGAGAAAACCATCGCGGCATCTCATGAGACCCAGGATGCTTCCAAGAAAAAACTGGACGAAGACATTGCCAAAAAGGAAGAACTGTCTGCGAAGCAAAAGGATTTCTTCCGCAGCAGAGAAGAAATGTCAGAGCGTATGAATGCACTGGATAAGGAAGTCTATCGTCTGAGTGAACAGAAGAAAAAGCTGGAAGACGGTATCGAAGGACAGATCAATTACATGTGGGATGAGTACGAGATCACACTGAGTGATGCCGCAGGACTCCGCAACGAAGAGATGAACGATCTGCCGGCTATGAAACGTGAGATCAGCGGACTGAAAGATGAGATCCGCAAACTGGGCAATGTCAATGTCAACGCTATTGAAGATTATAAAAATCTGATGGAGCGTTACACCTTTATGAAGACACAGCATGATGATCTGGTAGAGGCTGAGAAGACTCTGGAAGGCATTATCGAGGAACTGGATACTGCCATGCGGAAACAGTTCACGGAGAAATTCGCAGAGATCAGCAGAGAGTTCGACAAGGTATTCAAGGAGCTTTTCGGCGGAGGTAAGGGAACGCTGGAACTGATGGAGGATGAGGATATTCTGGAAGCAGGCATCCGTATCATCGCACAGCCGCCCGGAAAGAAACTGCAGAACATGATGCAGCTCTCCGGTGGAGAAAAAGCATTATCCGCGATCTCACTCTTGTTTGCCATTCAGAACCTGAAGCCTTCGCCGTTCTGCCTGTTGGACGAGATCGAGGCAGCGCTGGATGATTCCAATGTCGGCCGTTTCGCAAAGTATTTACATAAGCTGACCAAGAATACACAGTTCATCGTCATTACTCACAGACGCGGAACCATGGAACAGGTGGACAGACTGTACGGTATTACCATGCAGGAGAAGGGCGTATCCACCTTAGTCAGTGTCAACCTCATTGATAAAGAGCTGGATGATTAGCAAGCGTTTTTCCGGATAGAATGCTGATTGGAGGAAATGGGATGAGTGAGGAGAAGAAGGGCTTTTTTGCCCGGTTAAAAGAAGGTCTGACCAAGACCAGAGACAATATCGTCCGTGGGATCGATTCCGTTTTCAGTGGTTTCTCCGCTATTGATGATGACTTTTACGAAGAACTGGAAGAAATCCTCATTATGGGAGATATCGGAGTCAACGCGACCACTGCTATCGTGGAGAGATTAAAACAGCAGGTGAAGGAAAAACATATCAAGGAACCTTCCGAATGCAAGCAGCTTCTGATCGAAAGCATCAAGGAGCAGATGCAGGTGGATGAGACCGCCTACGATTTCGAGAAGGAACAGTCCGTGATCATGGTCATCGGTGTCAACGGTGTGGGTAAGACCACTTCCGTTGGCAAACTGGCCGGTAAGTTAAAGGATGAGGGCAGGAAAGTCCTCATTGCCGCAGCGGATACCTTCCGTGCCGCAGCGGGAGACCAGCTGGCAGAATGGGCTTCCAGAGCGGATGTCCCCATGATCGGCGGAAAAGAAGGCGCAGACCCCGCTAGCGTGGTATTCGATGCCGTGAATGCGGCAAAGGCGAGAGGCGTGGATGTACTTCTCATAGATACCGCAGGCAGACTGCATAACAAGAAGAACCTGATGGAAGAGCTTCGCAAGATGAACCGCATCATTGACAAGGAGTTCCCCAATGCCCATAGAGAGAATCTGATCGTGCTGGACGGCACTACCGGACAGAATGCACTGGTACAGGCAAGGGAATTCGGTGAAGTGGCGGATCTTACAGGTATCATCCTGACCAAGATGGACGGAACGGCTAAGGGCGGTATCGCCGTAGCTATCCAGTCCGAACTGAAGGTTCCGGTAAAATATATCGGTGTGGGAGAGACCATCGAGGATCTCCAGAAATTCAATTCCGATGAATTCGTAAATGCTCTGTTTGATGTGAACATGGATGATATCGGAGAACTGCATCTGCCGGAGGAAGAAGCCGGACAGACAGATGCGGAGGAAGAATAAACAGACAGACCAAAGAAAGTGTGACAGAAAGGCATGGGAAGAAAAATGCAGGAAGAAATGTTGACTTTAGAGAAATTCGAAGAAGCAAGCGAAGTCGTAAAGAAAGTAACGCTGGAGACCAAGCTGGTATACAGTGATTATTTCAGTGCACAGACGGGTAACCGCGTGTACCTGAAGCCGGAGAACTTACAGTTTACCGGTGCGTATAAATTAAGAGGTGCATATTATAAAATGAGCACCCTGACAGATGAAGAACGCGCCAAAGGTCTGATCACCGCATCTGCGGGCAACCATGCACAGGGTGTGGCTTATGCGGCAAAATGCTACGGCTGTAAAGCAACGATCGTAATGCCCACCACCACACCGCTCATTAAAGTAAACCGTACCAGAGGATACGGTGCGGAAGTGGTACTGCACGGAGATGTCTATGACGAGGCATGTGCCAAAGCGTATGAACTGGCAGAAGAACATGGATATACCTTTGTACATCCTTTTGATGATCTTACGGTAGCGACCGGTCAGGGTACCATTGCTATGGAAATCTTTAAGGAACTGCCCCTGGTGGATTACATTCTCGTTCCCATCGGTGGAGGCGGACTGGCAACCGGTGTTTCTACACTGGCCAAGCTGCTGAATCCGAAGATCAAGGTCATCGGTGTAGAACCTGCCGGAGCTAACTGTATGCAGGTGTCCTTAAAGAACGGCAAAGTAACCACATTGCCTAAGGTCAACACGATTGCCGACGGTACCGCTGTTAAGACTCCCGGAAGCAAGATTTTCCCTTATCTGCAGAAGAATCTGGATGATGTGATCACCGTAGAGGATGAAGATCTGGTAGTAGCTTTCCTGGATATGGTAGAGAATCACAAGATGATCGTAGAGAACTCCGGACTTTTGACCGTAGCGGCTCTGAAGCAGCTGAACGTGAAGGATAAGCGTGTCGTATCTATCTTGAGCGGCGGTAACATGGATGTCATCACCATGTCTTCCGTGGTACAACAGGGTCTGATCTTAAGAGACAGAATCTTCACCGTATCCGTACTGCTTCCCGATAAGCCCGGTGAGCTGTGCAGAGTATCCGGTATTATCGCAGGTGTCAACGGTAATGTCATCAAACTGGAGCACAACCAGTTCGTATCTATCAACAGAAGTGCTGCTGTGGAACTTCGCATTACGCTGGAAGCCTTTGGCACCGATCACAAGAACGAGATCATTGCCGCACTGGAGAAGGAAGGTTATCAGCCGAAGCTGGTAAGAGCAAATATCTAGAAAAGAAGTGAATGTATCACCGATAAAAGCCGCATATTATAGATATGCGGCTTTTGTGTGGAATGGAGAGAAAGTTATGGCAAAGAAGACAGAAAAAGAACTGGAAATACAGAGACTGGACAAAAAGACTCCCTTACAGATGATCTGGGATTATGTGATGATCACGGTGGCATCTTTTGTTTATGCGGTATCCGTCAGCTTGTTTTTGGATCCAAATTCCCTTGCGCCCGGCGGTATCACCGGTATCGCTATTATATTGAATCGTCTGTTTGGAATCGAGACCGGTACGTGGATGTTATTGATCAATATTCCAATCTTATTGGTAGGTATCTGGAAATTCGGACTGCGTTTTATCTTGTCTACGATCTATTGCACGGCGATGACATCCCTGTTTACCAATCTGCTGACACCGGTGGGAGCGGTAACGGCAGATCCGCTTCTGGCATCTCTGTGTGGCAGTGCTCTGATGGCTGTAGCGATGGGCTGGGTGTTCAAAGCCGGATCTACGACGGGAGGAACGGATATTATTATCAAACTGTTGCGTCTGAAGTTCCCGTATCTTAAAACGGGAGCGCTGTTTTTCCTGACAGATGTGGTTATTGTCATTGCATCAGCATTTGTATTTCAAAATGTTGATAAGGCGTTGTATGCCGGTATCGTAGTCATTGTGACCTCTGTGGTGCTGGATGTGGTGTTGTACGGCCGCGATGAGGCAAAACTGATCTATATCATAAGCGACCACGCAGAGAAAATTGCAGGGAGATTATTGGAAGAACTCGATATTGGCGTGACCTACGTACAGGGAAGCGGTGCCTACAGCGGTAAGGAGAAGAGCGTTATCATGTGTGCCATGAAGAAGAATCTGGCACCGAAGGCGGAAGAGGTCGTGAAGGAAGAGGATCCGCTGGCATTTATGATCATCACCAGTGCGACGGAGATTTTCGGAGAGGGATATAAGAGCTATTTCAGTGAAAAACTTTAAATCGTGAGAAGGATGGTAATCCGCATGCGATTTCAAGAGTTTTATTATAAAAATTTAAGAAATATATTTTTGAAAGCACTTACATTTTAAAACAGAATCTTCTATAATAGCGTCGTGCCGGAAATGGCAGACGCTATTTTTAGATACATAATGATGTAGGACTGTAAGGCGGCTGACATAATTAGAAATATGGAATAACATAATACGAGAAGATATTTACATTGCTTAATCAATTACATGAAAACTGTAAATATGAACAGATGCAGTGATGAACTAAGAGAAGAAAGGTATGGTTTTAGAAGTAGCATGAGCAATACAACAACACTGACAAAAGAGGAGAAACAGTATAAACGGCTTACGGAAGAGCCGGTGGCACGGCTGATCATGGAACTGGGACTGCCTACCACCATCAGTATGCTGATCACGAACTTATACAACATGGTGGACACCTGGTTCGTCAGCCAGCTGGGCACCAGTGCCACCGGAGCGGTAGGCGTGGTGTTCGGCCTGATGGCGATCATTCAGGCCTTCGGATTTATGTTCGGCCACGGTGCCGGAAGCAATATCAGCCGGTTATTGGGAGCACATGAAAAGGAGAGAGCCAGAGCCTTTTCCGCTACGGGATTTTATCTGGCGGTGGTGGCGGGACTTTTGGTGGCCGTTATCGGTATTGTGGATCTGAACGGCCTGTGCAGACTGCTTGGCAGTACGGAGACGATTCTGCCCTATGCAAGGATCTATGCCTTTTATATTCTGCTGTCGGCACCGGCCATGGCATCCAGCTGTGTGATGAACAATGTGCTCCGGTATGAGGGCTATGCCAATCTGGCCATGGTGGGACTGGTCTCCGGCGGTATTCTGAATATGGCGGGAGACGCCATCCTTATGTGGGGCTGTAATCTGGGCATCCGGGGAGCCGCGCTGTCCACCATGATCTCCCAGTACATATCCTTCGGGATCCTGTTGTTCTTTTTCCTGCGGGGCAAGACCCAAAGCAGTCTGTCACCGAGATATTTTACCTGGGAATTTGCCGTACATAAGAACATTCTTACCGCAGGCTTCCCCAGCATGATGCGGCAGGGACTGACCAGCGTGTCCACCATGGTACTGAATGCGCAGGCAGCGGTCTACGGAGATATTGCCATTGCCGCCATGAGTGTGGTGTCCCGTATTTTCAATTTTGTGTTCAGTGTGGCACTTGGCATCGGTCAGGGCTTCCAGCCGGTATCGTCTTTCAATTACGGTGCAAAGAAGTATTCCCGCGTGAAGAAAGCCTTCTGGTTTACCCTGTGCGCCAGCCTGGTGACCATGGTAGTGTTCGCAGGTGCGGTGTATGTGTTCCGCAGAGAACTGCTGTTGGAATTCCTTACGGATATGGATGCCTATGAGATCGCGTTTTATGCTTTACAGATCCAGTGCCTGACACTGCCGTTCATCCCGGTATGTATCTGCGGCAACATGCTGTTCCAGTCCATCGGAAAGGGCGGCAGAGCTACGATCTTAGCCTCCTTCCGAAGCGGCTCCATCTATATCCCGGCCCTCCTGATCCTGACAGCCCTCTGGGGACTGCGGGGCATCCAGTGGTCACAGCCGGTGTCCGATATTTTATCGGCTATTCTGTCATTGCCGGTGGCTGTGGCGTTTTTGAAGGGACTGCCGGAAGATGGCGGGGAAAGTTAAAGAAAAAGGAAAACTTAACTAAGAGAATCTGCAAATAAATTCCCGAATTGCTTTTATATTTTTGAAAAATGGTATACACTAGAATTATGTAAGTTCTGTACAACAAGGATTTCGGGAAAGGGTGGTTACAGTATGCTGAAACAGTGGATCCCGGCGGTGAAGCCGGAAAAAGAGGAACTGGACAAACGACTGGATGCGGCGCAGGAGGAGCTTGGGAGGCTCCAGATGCAGATCAAGGAGCATAAGCTTCCGGTACTGGTGTTGATCGAGGGCTGGGGTGCGGCCGGTAAGGGTAGTACCATCGGTGGAATCATTAAAAATATTGATCCGCGGTTCTTCAAGGTGGCTTCCATGTCCGCGCCGACGGAGGAAGAGAAGCGGAAACCTTTCCTGTACCGGTATTTTGTAAAAATTCCGGAAGCCGGAAAGTTCGAATTTCTGGATTCCGGCTGGATGGACGAGGTAACGAAGGGAAGACTTCGGGGAGAACTGTCGGATAAGCAGTACGCGGAGCGCATTGAGAGCATCAAACGTTTTGAAAGACAGTTGACGGACAACGGTTATCTGGTGCTGAAGCTTTTTTTCCAGATTGGGAAAAAGGAGCAGAAAAAGCGTCTGGAGGAACTGGAAGGCAACAAGGACACCGCATGGCGCGTGGGCGAGAACGACTGGCGGCAGAACAAACACTATGACAAATGCGAGGAAGTCTTCGACAAATACCTCACCGATACCAACGCTTCCGTAGCACCCTGGTACATCATAGATTCCGGGGACAAAAAGTGGGCGGAATTACAGGTACTGGAGACCTTGTGCAGCGGTATCCATGTGGCTCTGCAGAACGAGAGTCTGGCAGTGCCTATTTTACAGAATGTATTTCCTCTGGTGAAAATGCCGAAGCTGTCTGAAGTGGAACTGGATAAGGAAATCTCCGAGGAAGAATACAAGAGAGAACTGCGCCGCCTGCAAAAGAAGCTGAATGCCCTGCATTACCGTCTGTACCGCAAGAAGATTCCGGTAGTCATTGCCTACGAAGGATGGGACGCCGCCGGCAAGGGTGGCAATATCAAGCGGATTGCCGGAGCACTGGATCCCAGAGGCTACGAGGTACACCCCATCGCCAGCCCCGAACCCCATGAGAAAGCGAGACATTACCTCTGGCGTTTCTGGACGAGACTGCCCAAGACCGGACACATCGCCATTTTTGACAGAACCTGGTATGGGCGCGTTATGGTGGAGCGTCTGGAAGGCTTCTGCAGTACCAACGACTGGCAGCGGGCTTACAACGAGATCAATGAGTTTGAAAAGGAACTGTCCCAGTGGGGCGCAGTGATCATCAAATTCTGGGTACAGATCGACAAGGACACCCAGTTGGAGCGCTTCACGGAGCGGCAGAACACCCCGGAGAAGCAGTGGAAGATCACGGACGAAGACTGGCGCAATCGTGACAAATGGGATCAGTATGAGGACGCTGTAAATGAAATGCTCCAGAAGACCAGCACAGAATATGCACCCTGGCACATTCTGGAATCCGTAGACAAAAAGTATGCCAGAATCAAAGCGCTGAAGATCGTAATCGCGGAATTGGAAAAGGCACTGGGATAGAATCGGATTCAAAATTGAAATCAGAGAAAAAGAAACTATGGCAAAAACCGTCTGCAAAGGACGGTTTTTGTTGCGTTATGATCCGTTTTTGTTATAATGAAAAATAGTTATATTTTGAGACTGCGCAGAAGCACGCCCCCTGCTTTGACGGAGGGAAAATCGTGTACGATGGCAGGACGAGAGGAGAAGTCATGGGCGAGAACCGCAAGATATATGCAGCATTATTGGGAGCAGGAACCGTAGGCAGCGGAGTGTACAAGCTGGCAGGAATGCAGGAAGAGGATATCTGCCTGAAAACAGGAGCGCAGCTGGAGATTAAAAAGATCCTGGTGCGGAATCCGGGAAAAGTAAGAGAAGGAATCCCGCAGGAATTGTTTACGGATAACTGGCAGGAGATCTTAGAGGATCCCGAGATTCAGATCGTTATTGAAGTTATGGGTGGCATTGAACCTGCCAGAACCTATGTGGAAGAAGCTATGAAGGCCGGTAAACAGGTGGTCACTGCTAACAAGGATCTGCTGGCGGAGTACGGAGATCCGCTGTTTGAGATCGCTACGGAGAATAAATGTGACTTGCAGTTCGAGGCGGCAGTGGCAGGAGCCATTCCCATTATCCGTCCCTTGCGCCAGAGTCTGGCAGGAAGCCAGCTGACGGAGATCATGGGAATCGTCAATGGCACTACCAATTATATTCTGACAAAAATGTCCGAGGAGGGCATGGGCTATCAGGAAGCACTGGATATGGCTACGAGACTTGGTTATGCGGAGGCCGATCCTACAGCAGATGTGGAAGGCTATGATGCCGGACGTAAGATTGCCATTATGGCATCCATCGCCTTCAGCTCCCGGGTAACCTTTCCTCAGGTCTATACGGAAGGTATCACGAAGATCACCGCAGAGGATATTCAGTATGCGAAGGAGTTCGGTTATGTGATCAAGCTGCTTGGCATTACGAAGCTTACAGATAAAGGCATCGAGGTCAAGGTACATCCCACTCTGATCCCCGACAGTCATCCGCTTGCCACTGTCAGAGACTCCTTCAATGCGGTGTTTGTCCACGGACAGGCCTGCGATGATGCGATGTTCATGGGACGGGGCGCCGGACAGATGCCTACTGCCAGTGCGGTATTGGGAGATGTCATTGATGTGATGCGTAATATCATTCACGGCAGCTGCGGTAAGATCGGCAGTGACAGCCATAAGAAACTGCCGGTACTGGATGTGGAGGATACACAGAGCCGATTCTTCCTGCGCCTGCAGGTGGAGAACCGTGCCGGAGCCCTCGCCAATATCGCCGGTGTCCTTGGCAATAACGATGTCAGCATCGCGCAGATGGTACAGAAGCGCAGCCACGACGGCATTGCCGAGATCGTGGTCATCACCGACCTCGTAACCGAAAGACACTTCAACGATGCAATACGTATCATGGAAGGAATGTCAGTTGTAAGAGAAATATCCGGAATTATTCGTGTGTACTAAAATAAAAAAGAGGTGTAAAGAAAAAATACTTGACACCTTTGCATAACTATAGTATGATAGCCAAGGTGCATATCGCATGACCTATAGAAAGGCACTGGATAAGATGGACAGGATTTTGGAACAGAATCTGCTGTATGACTTTTACGGAGAGCTTCTCACGGAGCATCAGCAGAGAGTGTATGAGGATGCAGTATATAATGATATGTCTCTTGGTGAGATCGCGGGAGAACAGGGCATCAGCAGACAGGGCGTCCATGATCTGATCAAGCGCTGCGACCGGATCCTACAGGATTACGAGAGCAAGCTACATCTGGTGGAACGCTTCATGGCAGCCAAGGAGAAGATCGGTGAGATCGAGAAGCTGACCGTGGACGATGACACAGACCCCAAGGAGCGCATGGAACGCATCCGTGAATTATCCGGATCCCTTTTAAAGGAATGGTAAGGAGCAGCAAATGGCATTTGAAAGTTTAACAGACAAACTCCAGAATGTTTTCAAAAACTTAAGAAGCAAGGGCCGCCTGACAGAAGAAGACGTAAAGTCTGCATTGAAAGAAGTCAAGATGGCACTCCTGGAGGCCGATGTTAACTTCAAGGTCGTAAAGCAGTTCGTGAAGGCAGTGGAAGAACGTGCCATTGGCCAGGACGTCATGAACGGTCTGAATCCCGGACAGATGGTGATCAAGATCGTAAATGAAGAGATGGTCAGCCTCATGGGCAGCGAGACCACAGAGATCGCCATGCAGCCGGGCAAAGCCATCACCGTTATCATGATGGCCGGTCTTCAGGGTGCAGGTAAGACCACAGCAACTGCCAAGATCGCCGGTAAGCTGAAGCTGAAAGGCAAAAAGCCTTTACTGGTAGCCTGCGACATTTACCGTCCCGCAGCAATCGAACAGTTACAGATCAACGGTAAGAAACAGGAAGTGGATGTGTTCTCCATGGGAACAGATCATAAGCCTGCCGAGATCGCAAAAGAAGCCATTGCATATGCAGAGAAAAACGGTCACAACGTAGTAATCCTGGATACCGCCGGACGACTTCATGTAGACGAAGACATGATGGCAGAACTTCAGGAAATCAAAGAGACCGTGACTGTGCATCAGACACTTTTGGTAGTAGATGCCATGACCGGTCAGGATGCCGTGAATGTGGCAAAAGAGTTCGATGAAAAAGTCGGAGTCGACGGTGTGATCCTGTCCAAGATGGACGGTGATACCAGAGGCGGTGCCGCACTTTCCATCAAAGCAGTCACCGGTAAGCCGATCCTCTTCGTAAGTATGGGTGAGAAGCTGTCTGACCTGGAACAGTTCTATCCCGACCGTATGGCAAGCCGTATCCTTGGTATGGGAGATGTATTATCCCTCATTGACAAGGCACAGGCAAGCATCGATATCGATGAAGAGAAGAGCCGTGACATGGCCGGCCGCATGAAAAAAGGTAAATTCGACTTCGAAGATTACCTGGAGAGCATGAAGCAGATGCGCAACATGGGCGGTTTGTCCAGTATCCTGGGAATGCTTCCCGGCATGGGCATCAAAGCATCGGATCTGGAAGGTGCGATTGATGAGACCCAGATGAAGCGCACAGAGGCCATTGTATTATCCATGACGAAAGAGGAACGCCGGAATCCCAAGATCCTGACACCTCAGAGAAAGCACCGCATCGCAAAAGGCGCCGGTGTGGATATCGCAACAGTGAACCGGTTTATCAAACAGTTCGAACAGACTCAGAAGATGATGAAACAGTTTGGCGGCGGTAAAAAAGGCCGCGGCGGCATGGGCGGTATGTTCGGCGGCGGTAAATTCCCCGGTATGGGCGGCAGATTTTTCTAGGATCACTTAACATAAGTCAGATATGAACAATCAGTTCTTATCATATAAATTATTTTATTTTTATTAATGGAGGAAAAAGAAATGGCAGTAAAGATCAGATTAAGAAGAATGGGACAGAAGAAGGCTCCTTTTTACAGAATTATCGTAGCAGATTCCCGTTCTCCCAGAGACGGTAGATTCATCGAGGAGATCGGTACCTACGATCCTTCCACCGATCCTTCCACTTTCAAGATCAACGAAGAGCTGGCTAAGAAGTGGTTACAGAACGGTGCTCAGCCTACCGAGCAGGTTGCTAAGCTTTTCAAGGTTGCAGGAATCGAGAAATAAGTTCTAAATATCTATTCATCGGAGGTGGATTATGAAGGAACTAGTAGAAGTAGTTGCAAAGGCACTCGTTGATAATCCGGATGAAGTAGTTGTAACTGAGAAGACAGAAGGAAAAAATATCGTCCTTGAACTTCATGTAGCTGCGTCCGATATGGGTAAGGTGATCGGTAAGCAGGGACGTATTGCAAAAGCAATCCGCTCCGTTGTGAAAGCAGCATCATCCAAAGACAACACAAGAGTGGACGTTGAGATCGTTTAATTTAGGTTGAGAGATTTCGAACGTTGAGCGGAGAAACATACAGATGTGTGTTTCTCCGCTTTTTGGCTAAAGGCCGGAATGGAGTAAGACTATATGGAAGATCTGTTACAGGTCGGCATTATTACCTCAACCCATGGGGTGAGAGGTGAAGTAAAGGTATATCCCACCACGGATGATCCCAGAAGATTCCGCAGACTGAAGGAAGTCGTTCTGGATACCGGCAAAGAAAAACTGAATCTGGAAATCGAAGGCGTCAAGTTCTTTAAGCAGTTTGTAATCGTGAAATTCAAAGGACTGGACAATATTAATGATATAGAAAAATACCGTCAGAAGAGTCTGTATGTGACCCGCAAAAATGCAGTACGTCTGCAGAAAGATGAGTATTTCATCGCAGATTTGATCGGACTTAAGGTACAGGACGAGAGTGGTAAGGAATTAGGTACGGTAAAGGATGTCATCGAGACCGGTGCCAATGATGTCTATGAGGTGGAAATGGCAGACGGTAAGAGTCTGCTTTTGCCTGCCATCAAACAGTGTATTCTGAATGTAGATGTGGAGAACGGCACGATGCAGGTACATGTATTGGAAGGACTGCTTGACTTATGATGAAGTTTCATATTCTGACACTGTTTCCGGAGATGGTCAGACAGGGGCTTGCTACCAGTATTTTAGGACGGGCGGCGGAGAAAGGTCTGATAGACGTTGATGCGGTGAACATCCGGGATTACACACAGGATAAGCATGGAAAAGTCGACGATTATACTTATGGCGGCGGTGCCGGAATGCTGATGCAGGCACAGCCGGTGTATGATGCATACAGGGCGGCAGCAGGCGACAGGAAAGTACGCTGTGTCTATCTGACCCCGCAGGGAGAACCTTTTACCCAGAAAAAAGCAAGAGAATTGTCCGGAGAAGAGGAACTCGTATTGCTTTGCGGCCATTACGAGGGGATAGATGAGCGTGTACTGGAAGAAATAGTCACGGATTACATTTCTATCGGAGATTATGTCCTCACCGGGGGAGAACTGGCTGCCATGGTGGTAGTGGATGCTGTGGCGAGACTGGTACCCGGAGTACTCAACAATGAGGAATCGGCCGAGACAGAGAGTTTTCATAACGATCTGCTGGAATATCCGCAATATTCCAGACCGGAGGAATGGCATGGGAAAAAAGTGCCGGAAGTACTGTTATCCGGCAATCATAAAAAAATCACAGCCTGGCGCCTGGAGCAGTCTGAGAGACGCACAGAGGAACGCAGACCGGATCTCTATGTGAAATATCAGGAGAAACAACAAGTCATCAAAAAGCTTTCCGCAAAGAAACGCATCTTTATTCATATGATGGAGACGTTGTCCAGAGGTTGCGGAGAGGTTCTCTACGCGGAAGGGAAAAATGTACTGATCTATCTGCCACAGATCGGTAACGCCATGCTGAACGCAGAGGATGAGGAACATCTGGAAAAAATGCTTCCCCTGATCCCGGCAGAAGTTGCAAAACACAGCATGGTGACGGTAACGGACAGGTGGAATGACAGAATCAGTAAGGTACTCGGATATCAAGGCAGTATGCAGTGCTCCCAGGCCTGCTATACCCGGGGAGAACCGCTTCCGGTAAGGAACAAGGATATCAGACAGCTGACAGGGGCAGAGGTCCCTTATGTGGCGGAACATTATCATCTCGGAGATGATGAATATGTCAGAGAGCGGATCGGTGCAGGAGCGGTGTTCGGTATCTACATGGAAGGAAAACTCTGTGGATTTATCGGCAGCCACGATGACGGCAGCATGGGTATGCTGTTCGTTGAGGATGCATATCGCAGGCAGGGACTGGCGGCATCTCTGGAGGGCTATCTGATCAACAGGCAGAGAGAGCAGGGCTTTGTTCCTTATGCACATATTGTTGCCGGAAATGATGCCTCTGTGAAATTGCAGGAAAGATTGGGACTGAACCTGTCGGAACCTGTGATCTGGTGGCTGTACAGATAAAAAAAGCTTGCTTTTTATGCGGGCTTATGGTAGAATCTGAATGTTGTGAAAACGAGATGGTCCTCTGCTACCAATAAGGGTATTAAGAACATCCATTTTATGAAGGAGGCTCATTATGAGTAACATTATCAAAGAGATCGAAGCAGAACAGTTAAAAGCAACCGTTGATCAGTTTGAAGTCGGCGATACCGTTAAGGTATACGGCAAGATCAAAGAGGGTAACCGTGAGAGAATCCAGGTATTCGAAGGTGTTGTACTGAAGAGACAGGGCGGCAGCAACAGAGAGACTTTCACTGTTAGAAAGACTTCCAACGGTATCGGCGTAGAGAAGACTTGGCCTTTACATTCTCCCAACGTAGAGAAGATCGAAGTTGTAAGAAAAGGTAAAGTAAGACGTGCTAAGCTGAATTACTTAAGAGATCGTGTTGGTAAGAAGGCAAAGGTTAAGGAATTAGTTAAATAATTACATTGACCGGAGAGGGCAGCTGTTTCGGACAGCTGCCTTTTATATTTATTTGAAAAAGGAATACGGATATGGTACACTGGGACTTGTAGAATACTATGTGAGATAGGACAGAACATTGAAGAATAAAGGACTAAATTTTTATAAAAAAAAGAAAAAGATCAGTCATGAACTGCTCAAAGAAATTTTCAGCTGGATCTTCGGAATCGCACTGTCAGTGTTCCTGGCTGCGGTAGCAGTCGTTTTTCTGGGAAAGTCCACCAGCGTCGTGGGCATGTCCATGGAGCCGACCCTGGAGAACGGACAGCAGATATTTATCGACCGTTTTCTGTATATCTTATCTTCTCCCAAAGCCGGGGATGTTGTAGCGTTTCTGCCCAACGGCAATGAAAATTCTCATTATTATGTCAAGCGCGTTGTGGCAGTGCCGGGAGATAAGGTGAGAATCGCGGACGGAACGTTGTACGTAAACGGACAGGAGAGCAAGTGGGTAACGGAGAAAATTCTGGATGCGGGTATCGCGGAAAATGAATTGGTGCTTGGCAACAAAGAATATTTCTGCATCGGAGATAATCCCAACAACAGTGAGGACAGCAGATCTGCCAATATCGGACCGGTGGAGGAATCGGACATGATCGGAAAGGCATGGTTTCATCTGAAGTCCGGCAGTGACGGTATCGGATTTATAAAATAAGAGAGACATTGGAGAGAGAATACGTATGAATTATCAGTGGTATCCCGGTCATATGACCAAAGCAAGGCGTATGATGCAGGAAAATATAAAACTTATAGATCTCGTCATCGAACTGGTAGATGCCCGGATTCCCATCAGCAGCAGGAACCCGGATATTGATGAGCTGGGAAAGGGAAAAGCGCGTATTATTCTGCTGAATAAATCAGACCTGGCAGATCCCGTGTGGAATAAAAAGTGGGTAGAATATTTTACCGAAAAAGGTATGGGTGTATTGGAAATCAATGCCAGGACGGGAATGGGAATTAAGTCCATTCAGGGTCTGGTACAAGAGGTATGTAAAGACAAAATAGAACGTGACCGGAAGAGAGGAATTGTAAACCGTCCGGTGAGAGCTATGGTGGTTGGTATTCCGAATGTGGGAAAATCGACATTTATCAATTCTTTTGCAGGTAAGGCATGTGCAAAAACAGGGAATAAACCGGGTGTCACCAAGGGAAAACAGTGGATCCGGCTGAACAAAGGATTAGAACTGCTGGATACACCGGGTATCCTGTGGCCTAAATTTGAAGACCAGCAGGTAGGCATGCGTCTGGCATTTATCGGATCCATGAATGATGAAATACTGATACCAGATGAACTGGCATGTGACCTCATAAAAACGTTAAAAGAGTTATATCCCGGGGCTTTACGGGAGAGATACGGGGCAGATCCCGCCGGAGAGCCTGTAGAAATACTGGAAGCCGTGGCGGAGAGCCGTAAATGTTACACAAAGGGCGAACAGAAGGACCTCGTAAAAGCCGCAGGGATTCTGATCGACGACTTCCGGAGCGGCAAACTGGGACGAATGACACTGGAGAGGATATAAGTTATGAACAGAGTGATGAGAGAATTGCTTAGCACAGCCATCTACCTGCTTTGCGTATTGGGTGCGGTCTGGCTTGTGATCACCTTTGTGGGACAGCGTACGGAAGTAGAAGGTGCTTCTATGGAAAATACCCTTCATAATGGAGATAATCTTATTGTAGATAAGCTGAGCTACCGTTTTCATGATCCTGAGAGATTTGATATCATTGTATTCCCGTTTCAATATCAGGACAATACTTATTACATTAAGCGGATTATCGGACTGCCGGGGGAAACGGTACAGATCAAAGAAGATGGCAGTATCTATATTAACGGTGAGAAGCTTACGGAATCCTACGGAAGAGAAGTCATTCAGCCGGAGAACATTGGCAGAGCGGAGGAGCCCATTGAATTAGGGGAAGACGAATATTTTGTAATGGGAGATAACAGGAACAATTCCAGTGACAGCCGGACGGATGTAGTGGGAAATATCAAGAGGGAAGACATCATAGGAAAGGCATGGCTGAGAATCTGGCCGCTTTCCGACTTTGGAGTATTAAAACATCAATAACCGTAAAAATCAATGGGGATAGACAAATGGAAAATGCAGCAAAAATCAAAGAAATATTACAGGCAGCTTCAATAGACAGGCTGCCTGAATTTATAACCGAATATGAAGCGGATCCCAGAAGCAGCGTGCAAAAGCTGGTAGCATCTGCCCGTAAAAAGCTGGAAGCACTGGAAAAGGAATACAGGCGGATCGAAAATCTGAAAAAATACGAAAAAGAATACGGACAATATCATTATATCTGTGGGATCGATGAGGTCGGAAGAGGACCGCTTGCCGGTCCGGTCGTAGCTGGAGCGGTGATTTTACCGAAGGATTGTAATATTTTATACATTAATGATTCGAAACAATTGTCCGAAAAAAAGAGAGAAGAACTGTATGACGTGATCACGAAGGAAGCGGTGGCATGGGCTGTGGGATATGCTTCTCCGGAACGGATCGATGAAATTAATATTCTGCAGGCAACCTATGAGGCAATGCGTGAAGCAATCGGACAGCTTTCGCCGGCACCGGATCTGCTGCTGAATGATGCTGTGACTATTCCGCAGGTAGATATCAGACAGGTCCCCATTATTAAGGGAGATGCAAAGAGTATCTCTATCGGTGCGGCAAGTATTGTAGCGAAGGTAACCAGGGACTGGCTGATGGAACAGTATGCGGATGTGTTCCCGGAGTATGACTTTGCTTCCAATAAAGGATATGGCAGTGCAGCACACATTGCGGCATTGAAGAAATACGGCCCCACTCCCATACACAGACGCAGTTTTATCAAAAATTTTGTGCAACTATAAATTGAAACATGCCGGGAGAGGCAGACAGAATGCGACTGACAGAATGGTTTTCACAGGAAAAAATTGCAGATAGCGGAAAAACACAGACACAGGCAGCAAATAACAGAACTGCGGAGCAGGTGAGCAGGCAGATTCGCACACTTACTCCCGGGCAGACACTGCAGGGAGAGGTAGTATCCAGAGAAGGAAGCAATGCACAGATCCGCTTGCTGCAGGATATTCTCATTGATGCGAAAGTGGATGCCGATATTCGTCTGGAACTGGGCCAGAATATTACCTTTCAGGTAAAAACAAATGGCCAGGTATTGAACTTAAGTCCGCTTTTTACCAACATGGCAACGGAAGGAACCGTACTGAAGGCTCTGGACATGGCATCCCTTCCCGCAAATGAAAAAACCATAACTATGACAAAGCAGCTGATGGATGCCGGTCTTCCCATTGATAAAGGGGCCTTACAGCAGATATGGCATGAAAGCAATGCTTTTTCACAGGCCGAAATAGTGGATCTGGTAAGTCTTCACCGGCTGGGACTGCCGGTGACGGAGGAGAATATTACACAGGCGGCTTCTTACCGGAACCTGACACATCAGCTGACGGCCGGCATGGAAGATACGGTTGCTTCGATCAATGAAGCTTTGCGGGAAATGACCGGGACCGGTGACGTGGAGCATGCAGCAAAGCTCTATAGCGGGATCCTGGATCTGGTTTCATCGGAAACAGAGCAGATATCCGTAGAAACGCCAAAACTACAGCCGGTACAGGAACAGGCAGGATGGGAGATGCCACAGGTACAGCAGCCGGAGAAAGATACCGCACAGGCACCGCAACAACCGGAGCAAGGTACCGTACAGGCATCGCAGCAACCGGAAACGCCGGATATAACGGATATAACAGAAACCTTGCCGGAAGAGAAAAACGGAACATTACAGCCGACGGAAACCACACAGCTGCAGACACTGCAGAGATTGTTAAAGCAGGCGCTGGACAATAAAGATATTCCGCAACTGCATGCAATATTAAAAAATCCTAAAATAGCGGAACTTCCAGGAAAGTTGTTACTGGATCAATGGAGTATCCGGCCGGAAGATGTGGATGCTCCGGAGAAGGTGGAACAGCTGTATCAGAAGCTGGGCAGACAGTTAAAGAGTCTGGCGGCAGCGTTGGAAGAAAATGGACAGAGCAGCCGGGATGCCTATCAGACGACCGTAAACTTGAGCCGGAATGTTGATTTCCTGCAACAGATCAATCAGACCTATGCTTATATCCAGCTGCCGCTGCATTTGAAGCAGGGGGAGCACAAAACAGGAGAACTGTTTGTATATACGAATAAGAAAAATCTGGCCGGAAAAGACGGAAAGGTCAGTGCCCTATTGCATCTGGATATGGAACATCTGGGACCGCTGGATGTGTATGTGACACTGCAGGATACAAAAGTAAGCACAAAATTTTATGTGCAGAATGATGAAATACTGGATTATCTGGAACAGAATATGGATGCATTGACAGACAGGCTGAAAAAACGGGGCTATGATTGTAAATGTGAGACCGGTCTGCGAACCGGAATGCAGCAGACGGCGCAGGCAATGGCACCGCTTCTGAAGACGGAAGGCAGTGTACCGGTAGCACAGTACGCTTTCGATGTGAGAACATAATGCTTCCCATGAGAGGAGCCCGGAGAAATCAAAGCCCGGAGAAAGCGGACATGAGGGAACAGTATGGATGATGAGAAAAAGAAGATAAAACAGGCAATTGCCCTTGAGTACGATCCGTCGGACGAAGCGCCCAGAGTCGTAGCCAGCGGTAAAGGAATCCTGGCGGAAAAGATCATAGAAAAAGCACAGGAGAGCAGTGTGCCGATCCATCGTGATGATAAACTGGCGGATACGCTTTCCAGACTGGATATCGGGGAAATGATCCCACCGGAGCTGTATGAGGTGGTAGCGGAGATCCTGGTATTTGTGGATGCCGTAGATCATCGTATGGTGAAAGAAAGTGTGGCAGACGGGGGAAAACGTAAAGGGTGAATACCAGACAGACGGGAAGTACCTATGAACAGATAGCAGCGGAATATCTGGAAAAACAGGGAATGAAAATATTAGAGAGAAACTTCCGCAGGGGAAGAAACGGAGAAATCGACATTATTGGCAAAGACGGAAAATATCTTGTGTTTGTCGAAGTGAAATATCGTTCCGGAACAGAAAAGGGCAGCGCCGTGGAGGCAGTGACGCCGGCAAAGCAGAAGATGATCTGCAGTGTGGCGGATTATTACCGGTATATGCATCAATATGATGACAATACATGGGTGCGCTATGATGTGATAGCGATTCAGGGAGAAGAGATAACCTGGATCTCCAATGCATTCCCGCATCATTATCGTGGAAGGAGATAACGGGCAGTGTATCAATTGATTAGAAACGACAATGGGGAGAAAGAAAGCGTACAGCAGAGGCAGACGGGAGAACTGGAGTATCTGGTTTTTCCAAAGCTGGAAGAAACCGGTGTTGTGAAACATTTGTTTACTACCAGAACCGGAGGCGTCAGCAAGGGTGTTTGCGCTACGATGAATCTGAGCTTTTCCAGAGGAGATGATCCGGAAGCTGTTATGGAAAATTACAGGCGGATCGGAGATGTCCTTGGCGTGGCACCGGATCATATGGTTGCTTCGAGACAGACACATACGACCAATATACGTCTTGTTACCGCAGCTGACCTCGGAAACGGGATCACGAAGCCTTCCGCGTATGAAGATATTGACGGTCTGGCAACCAATATTCCGGGAATTGCATTAGCTACCTTTTATGCGGACTGTGTACCATTGTATTTTGTGGATCCGGTACACAGGGCAATCGGTCTGGCACATTCCGGCTGGAGAGGTACGGTGTCCCGGATGGGTGAGCATATGGTACATTTTATGCAGGATCATTTTCAAAGCAGACCGGAGGAACTGGTGGCGGCAATCGGTCCGTCCATCTGTGTGGATTGTTATGAGGTCAGTGAGGAAGTAGCAGAGCAGTTTAGGGGAGATTTCCCGGAGAATGTCCTGGAGAAAGGCAAAATGCCCGGAAAGTATCAATTGAATCTATGGGAGGCAAACAGGAGCATTCTGTTGAAAGCGGGTATATTGCCGGAGCACATTGCTGTGACGGATGTCTGCACCTGCCATAATCCGGAATATCTGTTTTCCCATCGCGCAAGCCATGGACAGAGAGGAAATCTGGCAGCCTTTTTAATGTTGAAGGAGAAAAATCCTTAAAAACAGTGATTTACTAAATAAAACAGTTTGAGCCGGCGGTGACAGAAAGTCGCAGAAATGAGGAAATAATGGCAAATATTCTTGTATGTGATGATGATAAGGAAATTGTAGACGCAATTGAAATCTATCTGAGTCAGGATGGCTATAAAATATTCAAAGCATATGACGGGGAACAGGCGATTCAGATCCTGGATAAGGAAGACATTCATCTGCTGATCATGGACATTATGATGCCGAAGCTGGACGGAATCCGTGCAACGCTTAAGATCCGTGAGTACAGCAGTATACCCATAATCATTTTATCGGCGAAGTCGGAGGACACAGATAAGATCCTGGGGCTGAATATCGGTGCGGATGATTATATCTGTAAACCGTTCAATCCCCTGGAACTGGTCGCCAGAGTGAAATCAAATCTGCGCCGTTACACATCCCTGGGAAGTCTTACGGGCGAAAATAAATCCATTTATCAGGTGGGCGGTCTGATATTGAATGATGATACCAAACAGGTGACTGTGGATGATGAACCGGTAAAGATGACCCCAATCGAATATAATATTTTACTGCTTCTCATGAAGAATCAGGGACGTGTGTTCTCAATCAACCAGATCTACGAAAGTATCTGGAATGAGGATGCAATAGGGGCAGATAACACTGTAGCCGTACACATTCGACATATCCGTGAAAAGATAGAGATCAATCCCAAGGAACCCAGATATTTAAAGGTAGTGTGGGGAGTGGGCTACAAGATCGATAAGGAGCAGGCATGAGAAAACCTACATTGAAGCGGCTGGTACTGGGACTGGTACAGCAGACTGCAGCGTTATTGCTGCTGCTTGCCATTGCAGCCGTACTGTTTAATTCTTATCTTGCGGTTGATACCGCAGACGGTGCAAAAGTATATGAATTGTCACCGCTAGATACGGAGACGGAATTTGAAGATTCTGTTATCTTTCATGACCTGTTTCAGGGTGCAGTATCGGATATCGTACAGTTGATGGTGATCAAAGGGCAGATAGAGACCAATGGTGCCTTCGATCCTCATAAGCATATCGATATTACAGAATTCGCCTCCGGTAAAAAGGGCGGAGCGGATTGCCCGGTGACAGCTGTGTATGAATTGGAAGATCTGATCAAGTGGGGAAAATACGGTGTGGAATATACAGACCGTATTATGAGTATGTCGGATTTTGTAAATTATTTCGGACCGGTGGATCTTGTTTCCAATTTCCGAATAGACACAGACGGGCAGCTTGTGTTTGCAGCAGACGGGGAACAGACAGAGGAACAGAAGGAAGCGGTAGCCCGGGCAATAGAAGCAATTCCCGAGAATCAGAGAACGGAGCGGCTGGAGGATCTGGCATTTACTTATATTGTCAAGGAAAGCATACAGGATATCAGGGTATCAAGAGAGGATGACGGTACGCTTACCGTGTATTTCCCCATGCTGAGCTGCAGATATGCCACGGTAGACGGAGAAAAGCAGCTGACAGCCTGTGCGGACAACTGGGTGGAATATACGGCTCTGCAGAACAATCTGGCACTTACTGTGAGTACGCTGGCGGCAAATTATGAACAGTATCAGAACTGTAATGATCTGTATAAAGAAGATGCCGGCAATCTGAAATATGCTGTCCGGATGATGACAGGGGACGGCATTACCAGAACGTATACCAATGTATCGGAGGTCACGGACAGCTCTGATAATGAGATCACAGATTATTTTTCAGAATACAGAAGATATTTGATCTACTATCCGGACAGCCTGGAATTTACCAGTAATACCGGAATGACAGAAGATCAGATATATCAATATCTTAAGGATTATGACTATGCGCATCCGGACATGACGCATATATGGATCGCTGTTGATACCAATTATCCGATAGAAGGCGATGCTTTTTATAATGCCAATGTAGTATTTCAGAGGATCGTTCCGAATATCTGGTATCTGATCGGCGCAGGGATCCTGTTAGTGGTTCTGTGGCTGCTTATCGGAATTTATCTGACGGTGACAGCCGGAGTCGCTTTTGACGAGGAAGAAGAACCGGTGCTCTATCTGAACGGTATCGACCATATCTGGACAGAGTTTATGATCCTGGCTTTTGTAATATGCGTGTATGGTGGCAGACTGGGATATGATTACCTTATGAATACGGCCAACAGAGTATATTTAAGCCATTCTGAAATACAGGGAAGAGAAGTGACAAGACTGGCGGCGTATGCGGTATTTGCCGGTTATGGATTCGGTGTCAGCACGGTATTTAATGTGTTCTGGTATAGTCTGATCCGCAGAGTGAAATCTCATAATATGTGGAGAGACAGCTTCCTGCATTGGATCGTGAGCAGCTTTGGAAAAGCTGTACATTTTGTGGTGTCACATCGGAATTCTGCGATCAGCTCGCTGATCCCGTACAATCTGTTTTTGCTGGCAAACCTTGCGGGAATCCTGGGAACATATCTTCTGCGGCAAAACGGTGTATGGTGGTTACTGCCGGCAGTCGCTGCGGTGGTACTGGATGGGATAGTCGGAGTGCTGCGTTTTAAACAGAAGGCAGAACAAATTGATATTGTGGAAGGAATCCGCAGGATCCGTGATGGCGAAGTGGATTACAAACTGGATGCGGAATCCCTTCACGGAGACAATCGGGAAATGGCGGATGCGGTAAATAATATCGGAGAGGGAATCCGTAAGGCGGTAAATACCAGTATGAAAGATGAGCAGATGAAATCTGATCTGATCACGAATGTCTCTCATGATATTAAGACGCCGTTGACTTCCATTATTAATTATGTGGATCTGCTGAAACGGCTTAAAATCACAGAAGAGCCTGCGCAGAGCTATATTGCGGTATTGGACAGCAAGTCACAGAGATTGAAGCAGCTTACGGATGATCTTGTGGAGGCATCCAAGATCTCTTCCGGAAATATTGTCCTGAATCTCGAAATGATCAATTTTACAGAACTTTTAAACCAGGCAATCGGAGAGTTCTCTGACAGAATGGAAGAGAAAAAGTTACAGATCATCTTTGACGGCAGCGATGTGACCGGCATGATTTATGCGGATAGCCGCAGAATGTGGAGAATCATTGAAAATCTCTTCCAGAATATCTGTAAATACGCATTGGAAGGAACCAGAGTCTATCTGGAGATGCAGGTAGAAAACGGCAGGGTAATCGCTTCTTTGAAAAACATTTCGGACAGACCCATGAATCTGAAGGGAGAAGAACTTTCGGAAAGATTTATCAGGGGAGATGCTTCCAGAACGACAGAAGGAAGCGGACTGGGACTTTATATTGCCAAAAACCTTACCAAAGCACAGCATGGAGAATTTCATATTCAGCTGGACGGAGATCTTTTTAAGATTATACTGGATTTTCCGGAGTACAAGGCGCCGGACGCAGTGGAGACGGCAGCGGCGGAAGCAGCAACGGGAGAGGTACGGTAGAGGACAGAAAACGCAGAAACCATAATAAGGCTTCTGCGTTTTTACACGATTCTTAAAAATGAAATTCGTTCATTTCTCTGCGGTTGTTGTATGCTTCTACGATGCCGTGGATCTTTTCGGTGGTGGCCATGACGTTGGAAAGAGAGGCGTCATGGTTCATAAAGTCGATCAGGGAAGCGATGAATTTGCTCATATCCGCTTCTACAAAGTAAGGTCTGGTATAGATCTCGGGCGGCAGGTAGGTAAGATTTGTAGTAATTACTTTATCGAAATCACCATGCTCATAAGCTGCATCGAAATTCTTCAGACCATCGGTAAACAGACCGAAGGTACAGCAGATATAAACGCGTCTGGCGTTCATTGCTTTTAACTGTCTCGCGGTATCCAGCATACTTCCGCCGGAAGAGATCATATCATCAATGATGATAATATCCTTGCCGTCGATATTGTCGCCTAAGAATTCATGGGCAACAATGGGATTCTTGCCGTTGACGATAGTAGAGTAGTCGCGTCTCTTATAGAACATACCGGTATCCACACCAAGAACGCTGGCAAAATAGATAGCGCGGTCCAGAGCACCCTCATCGGGGCTGATGACTAACAGATGATCCTTATCCACGATCATATCATCCTCGGAATTTAACAGGGATTTGATGAACTGATAGGGAGTGGTAAAGTTATCAAAACCGTTCAGGGGAGTGGAGTTCTGTACTCTGGGGTCATGGGCATCAAATGTGATGAAGTTATCGATTCCCATGTCTCTTAACTCTTCGAGTGCGTAAGCACAGTCCAGGGATTCTCTGCCGCTGCGGCGGTGCTGTCTGCCTTCATAGAGGAAAGGCATGATAACGTTGATCCGCCTTGCCTTGCCGTTACATGCTGCAATGACACGCTTCAGATCCTGATAATGGTCATCGGGAGACATATGGTTGGTATAGCCGTTCATATTGTAAGTAATACTATGATTGCACACATCCGTGAGGATAAACAGATCCTTGCCGCGGATGGTCTCACTGATCTGAGCCTTGGCTTCGCCGCTTCCGAAACGGGGTACATCCACGTCTACGAGATAGTTGCTCTCGATATAGCCGTGAAATGCAGGATCGTTTTTAACTTTGTCATTGTGGATACTCTTACGGAATTCGACCATGTAATCATTGATGCGGCGGCCCATTTTTTCTGCGGAAGGCAGAGCGATGATCTTCAAAGGCGCCACAGGCATGGCATTTTCCAGTTCGTGTAAATTAGGCATGATGTCCCTCCTGGACGAGATAGTAATTATTGTAATCTTGTAGAAATTTGTCAAAGCGACAATTAATTTATATCATTATGCTAGTGACACGTCAAGGAATTTCTTGTACAATGGATAGGAGAAAGTTGGTCAGGTGAATTAAAATGAAGAAAAAAGAACATGTTGTAAAAACAGTAAAACCGGGCAGCATTGCGGAAGAACTGGAAATCGCTCCCGGAGATAAAATACTGGCGATAGATAACACAGAGATCGAGGATATTTTTGATTATCAGTTTCTGGTCCAGGATACCTATATTGAAATGCTGGTGGAGAAGCCGGACGGAGAGCAGTGGCTTCTGGAGATCGATAAAGGCTTCGATGAGGATCTGGGGATCGAATTTGAAAACGGTCTGATGGATGAATACCGTCATTGTCATAATAAATGTATTTTCTGCTTTATTGATCAGATGCCGAAAGGCATGCGTGATACTCTGTATTTCAAGGATGACGATTCGAGACTTTCCTTTTTGCAGGGGAATTATGTGACGCTGACCAATATGTCGGATCACGATATCGACCGCATCTGCAGATATCATTTATCCCCCATCAATATCTCGTTCCAGACTATGAATCCGGAACTGCGCTGTAAAATGCTGAACAACCGCTTCGCGGGAGATGCCCTGAAAAAGGTGGATACGCTGAATGCTGCCGGAATCCGGATGAACGGACAGATCGTGCTCTGCAAAGGGGTAAATGACGGTAAAGAACTGGAATTCAGCATACAGAAATTAATGGAATATATCCCCAATGTAGAGAGCGTATCGGTAGTGCCGGTCGGCTTATCAAAATACCGTGAAGGATTGTATCCGCTGGAACCTTTTACTCCCGAGGACGCCGGTGAGGTCATTGATCTGATCGAAAAATATCAGAAGATCTGCATGGAAAAGCACGGGACACACTTTATCCAGGCAAGCGACGAGTGGTATATTCTTGCAGGCAGAGAGGTGCCGGAAGAGGAACGGTATGACGGCTATCTGCAGTTAGAGAACGGTGTCGGAATGATCCGACTTCTGCTGGATGAATTTCATGACGGACTTAAGAGACGCGTCCTGGAGAAAGAAGAGGGGAAAAAACTGTCCTGGGAAGGAAAAAGAGAGATCTCTCTGGCTACGGGACGACTGGCGTTTCCTTATTTAAAGAAGATGGCGGAAGAGCTGATGGCGGAATACCCCGGCCTGCAGGTTCATGTGTACGAGATCATCAATGAATTTTTCGGTGAAATGATCACAGTTTCGGGACTTTTGACCGGACAGGATATCGTCAGGCAGTTACAGGGCAAAAATCTCGGAGAAGCGTTGTATCTTCCCCGGAATGTGCTCAGGAGCGGAGCGGATCTGTTCCTGGATGATTATACCATGGCCGATGTGGAGGGGGCTTTACAAGTGCCCGTGAATATTGTAAAATCAAGCGGATATGATCTTGTGGATGCCCTGCTTGGAGAAGAGGCATCTGAATAAAATCAGGATTTCAAACGGTAACATTAAATAAACGGAAATAAGTGCGATCGTAATTGAGAAACGGAGGAAATTATGGCAAAGAGAAAAACCAAGCCTATCGTTGCTGTGGTGGGACGTCCGAATGTCGGTAAGTCTACCCTGTTCAATGCACTGGCTGGCGAAAATATATCAATCGTAAAAGATACGCCCGGTATTACCAGAGACCGTATCTATGCGGATATCCACTGGCTGGATATGACATTTACCCTGATCGACACAGGCGGTATTGAGCCGGACAGCAAGGACGTGATCCTTTCCCAGATGAGGGAACAGGCAGAGATCGCCATGGAGACAGCGGATGTGATCATTTTCCTGGTAGATGTAAAACAGGGACTGGTGGACGCCGATTCCAAGGTAGCGGACATGCTGCGCAGATCCCACAAGCCTGTGGTACTGGTGGTAAATAAGGTAGACAGCTTCCAGAAATATATGGCGGATGTCTATGAATTCTATAATCTGGGCATCGGTGATCCCCATCCGATCTCCGCAGTGAATCGTCTGGGAATCGGTGACATGCTGGAGGCTGTAACGGAATATTTTGATAAGGAGCAGGCAGAGGAAGAAGAGGATGACCGTACGCGTGTGGCAATCGTCGGAAAGCCGAATGTCGGCAAGTCTTCCCTGATCAACAAGCTGCTTGGCGAGAACCGCCTGATCGTCTCTGACATTGCAGGTACGACCAGAGATGCGGTGGATACCGAGATTACTTATAACGGCAAGGAATATGTATTCATTGATACGGCAGGTCTTCGCCGTAAGAATAAGATCAAAGAAGAACTGGAACGTTACATGATCGTCCGCACCGTCAGTGCGGTAGAGCGAGCAGAGGTCGTGGTACTCATGATCGACGCGGAAGAAGGCGTTACGGAGCAGGATGCGAAGATCGCCGGTATCGCCCATGAGAGAGGCAAAGCGACCATTATTGTAGTGAACAAATGGGATGCCATTGAAAAAGATGACAAGACGATTTACAAGTTCACTGAGAAAGTACGTAATACTTTATCTTTCATGCCTTATGCAGAGCTTCTGTTTGTCTCCGCGAAGACAGGACAGAGACTTCCCAAGCTGTTTGAGACCATTGATATGGTAAGTGAGAACCACGCGCTGCGCGTGGCAACCGGTGTACTGAACGAGATCATGGCAGAGGCAGTGGCTATGCAGCAGCCGCCTTCCGATAAGGGTAAGAGACTTCGTCTGTACTATATTACCCAGGTAGCGGTAAAACCTCCTACCTTCGTGATCTTTGTAAATGATAAGGAGCTGATGCATTTCTCCTATACCAGATATATTGAGACTCAGATCAGAGAGACCTTTGGTTTCAAGGGTACTCCACTCCGGTTCATCATCAGAGAACGAAAGGAAAAAGACCAATAATGGAACGTATTATCTGTTTACTCATCGGTTATGTGTTCGGACTGTTTCAGACGGCATATTTTTATGGGAAAGCAAAAGGAATCGATATCCGTAAGTACGGAAGCGGCAATGCCGGAACGACGAATGCGTTGAGAGTACTGGGAACCAAGGCAGGGCTGATCGTGCTGGCGGGAGACTGCTTAAAGTGTATCATTGCCGTATGTATCACCAGAGCTTTATTCAGTACCGGACATCCGGAAAATATTTACCTGTTATGTCTCTATACCGGCGCAGGTGCCGTCATCGGACACAACTTCCCGTTTTATATGGGATTTAAGGGAGGAAAAGGCATTGCTGCCACGGCAGGACTGATCCTGTCCTTCCATCCGTATTTCATTGTCATGGGTGTGGTGTTGTTCTTCGGCACTTTCCTGACGACACATTATGTGTCTTTAGGTTCGCTGTTAGTCTATGCCGGATTCATGATCCAGATGGTAGTCTGCGGACAGACGGGACTGTTTGGAGCCATGCCGCAGTCACAGTTGTATGAAATGTATGCAATCACAGCATTTCTGACGATCATGGCATATTGGAAGCACCGACAGAATATTGTGCGTCTGATTCACGGCAATGAGAGAAAGACATATCTGTTTAAGAAAAACAGTGTGGAAGCAAATAACGCGGAAGCACAGAATGTGAATCCCGGGGAGGATAAATAAGCTATGGCAAAGGTATGTATCTTGGGCGGCGGAAGCTGGGGCATCGGCCTGTCAGTGGTATTACATAAGAACGGACATGAAGTGACTGTATGGTCTGCGGTTCCTGCGGAGATTCAGATGCTTCAGGAGAATCATGAACATAAGATGCTGCCGGGAGTAAAACTTCCCGAAGATATGATCTTCACGACAGATGACAGGCAGGCCGTCGAAGGTAAAGACCTGTTGGTCATGGCAGTGGCAAGTTCCTATACCAGAAGCACGGCGCACAGGATCAGCAGTCTGGTAGCGCAGGGACAGAAAATTGTCAGTGTATCCAAGGGCATAGAAGAGCATACCCTGATGACACAGGCGCAGATCATCGAAGATGAGATTCCACAGGCACAGGTAGCGGTGTTATCCGGACCTACCCATGCGGAGGAAGTCAGCCGTGGGATTCCCACAACGATCGTAGCGGGCTCCAGGAGTAAAAGCTGTGCGGAATATGTGCAGAACCTGTTTATGAATGAGGTATTCCGTGTCTATACCAGCCCCGATGTATTAGGTATCGAACTGGGAGGTGCTTTAAAAAATGTAGTTGCTCTGGCGGCAGGTATCGCCGACGGATTGGGCTACGGAGATAACACCAAGGCAGCACTGATCACCAGAGGTATTACCGAGATCGCCAGACTGGGTACTGCCATGGGCGGCAATTTTGAGACTTTCTGTGGTCTTACCGGTATCGGAGACTTGATCGTAACTTGTGCCAGCATGCATTCCCGCAACCGTCGTGCCGGTATCCTGATCGGACAGGGCAAGACCTACGAAGAGGCCATGAAGGAAGTGCAGATGGTCGTAGAGGGTGTATATTCAGCCAAGGCTGCCATGGAACTGTCGAAGAAATATGAGGTACAGCTGCCGATCATCGAGCAGGTAAATGAAGTGCTGTTTCACGGCAAATCAGCGGATCAGGCTGTCAAGGAACTGATGCTTCGTGATAAGAAGCTGGAGGTATCCCATCTGCCCTGGCCGGAGGCGTAGATTTTATTTTGCTGTTGACATAAAAATAAAAACTGACTATAATAAACTCATGTTCGGCGTAAGAGACAGCCGGCATACAATAAGATGAATGCAATGAAGGGAAGAAGTACTGTTCCCCGACTTCTGACAGAGAGCAGCCGGCAGGTGAGAGGCGCACGGAAGCAGAGCAGGAATACATCCCGGAGCAGCCGGTTGAAAGGAAGGGTTTTTGTATAGATTCCGACCGAGTAGATCAGGACGGCAGGCACCGATATCGGCCAAGAGTATTGATAGATACTTACTGAGCTGTCAGATGTGAGTCTGACGGGAACATTAGGTGGTAACACGAGTGATAAGCTCGTCCTTTTGAAAAAGAGGACGGGCTTTTTTTAGTGTCTTTAGAGTCGGTTCCGGACAAGCAAAAAGACACATTTTTCGAAAATACAGATCGAAAAGAGAAAAAAGGAGAAGAAAAGATGACAGTATTTGACGAGTTGAAAGCAAGAGGACTGTTGGCACAGCTGACAGATGAAGAAGAGATCAAGGAACTGATCAATAACGGAAAGGCAACTTTCTATATTGGTTTTGACCCTACGGCAGACAGCCTTCATGTAGGACACTTCATGGCACTGTGCCTGATGAAGAGAATGCAGATGGCAGGTAATAAGCCTATCGCCCTGATCGGCGGCGGTACCGCTATGATCGGTGATCCTTCCGGCAGAAGCGATATGCGTACCATGATGACCAAGGAGACCATTCAGCACAACGTAGACTGCTTCAAAAAGCAGATGAGCCGTTTTATTGATTTCAGTGACGGTAAGGCTCTGATGGTCAACAATGCCGACTGGCTGTTGAATCTGAATTACGTGGAACTGTTAAGAGATGTAGGCGCACATTTCAGTGTCAATCGTATGCTGACCGCTGAATGCTACAAGCAGAGAATGGAAAAGGGCTTAAGCTTCTTAGAGTTCAACTACATGATCATGCAGAGCTTTGACTTCCTGACCTTATACCAGAAATACGGCTGTAACATGCAGTTCGGCGGCGACGACCAGTGGAGCAATATGCTAGGCGGTACCGAGCTGATCCGCAGAAAGCTGGGCAAGGATGCTTACGCTATGACCATCACCTTGCTGTTAAATTCCGAGGGTAAGAAGATGGGTAAGACCCAGAAGGGTGCGGTATGGCTGGATCCCAACAAGACCACACCGTTCGAGTTCTACCAGTACTGGAGAAATGTAGCTGACGCTGATGTCCTGAAGTGTCTGCGTATGCTGACCTTCCTTCCTTTGGAACAGATCGACGAGATGGATAAATGGGAAGGCAGCCAGCTGAACCAGGCGAAGGAAATTCTGGCATACGAGCTGACCAATCTGGTACATGGCGAGGAAGAGGCCAAGAAGGCACAAGAGAGTGCAAGAGCACTGTTCACCGGCGGAAATGCCGCAGAAATGCCTACCAGCAAACTGACAGAGGCTGATTTTACCGACGGTAAGATCGATATTCTCGGTGTCCTGGTGAAATCCGGATTATCAGCATCCCGCAGCGAAGCAAGACGTGCCGTGGAACAGGGCGGTGTCGTTGTCGCTGATGAGAAGGTTACGGATGTAAAGACCACCTATGCTCCCGAGCAGTTCGATGGAGAAGGATTGGTAGTACGCAGAGGTAAGAAGAACTTTAAGAGAGTTACGATGTAAGAGCAGCGACAGAAATAATAAATATATGAAAAGGAAAGAGAACAGATTTATCCGTGAATGCGGAGACTGTTCTCTTTTTCCTATTAGAATATTTTACTTGCATTTACAGGTACGGTATGGTTTAATATGATTAGTGTGTTAAAAAAATATCAAAAGGCGGTAAAATGATATGGGCAACATGAGAGGAATCGATACACCGGTCAGACAGCGCAGAAGAAGAGTGTTCAAGGAAGTAGCCAATCTGGCTTATAATTCCAAGAATCTGAAGGATGACATGGAGGCACTGCCTTATAAAATCGTAGATTACGAAGAATCTGAATTCTGGGAGAGCGTTTACCGTGACAGAGCAATTATCCGTGAACGTATCCGCCTGGCAATGGGTATGAGCCTGCGTCCGGAAAACCGTGAACGTCCCGGACATCTGACAGAAGGCCTGGAAGAGAGTAATATCGATGAAAAATATTATGAACCGCCTCTGATGCAAGTCATTCCTTCGGCTTGTAATGCCTGCCCGGAGAATCGTTATGAAGTGACAAGTTCCTGTATGGGCTGTCTGGCACATCCCTGCCAGAGCGTCTGTCCTAAGGGTGCGATTTCCATGAAAAACGGGAAATCAGTTATTGATCAGGAGAAATGTATCAAATGCGGAAAATGCCGTGAAATCTGCCCTTATGATGCCATCTGTCATAAAGAGCGCCCCTGTAAGGCTGCCTGTGGAATCGGTGCCATCAAGTCAGATCATGTGGGAAGAGCTGTGATTGATAATGAAAAGTGTGTTTCCTGCGGTCAGTGTATGGTCAGCTGTCCTTTTGGTGCGATTGCGGATAAATCCCAGATTTTCCAGCTGATCCGTGCCATGCAGTCCGGACGCAAGATCATCGCACAGGTAGCTCCAGCTTTTGCCGGACAGTTTGGACCAAAGGTGACACCGGAGATGTTCAAGACGGCACTGAAGGAGCTGGGATTCGCTGATGTCTATGAGACAGCACTCGGTGCCGATATGGGATGCATGGCAGAAGCAGAACATTATGTGAAGGAAGTTGCAACCGGAAAACAACAGTTTGCGCTGACTTCCTGCTGTCCTTCCTGGTCCGTAATGGCGAAGAACCTCTTCCCTGAGACCATTGATAAGATCAGCAACGAGCTGACCCCCATGGTGGCAACGGCACGTCTGATCAAACAGGAACATCCGGATGCCTCCGTTGTATTTATCGGCCCCTGCGCTTCCAAGAAACTGGAAGCCAGCAGACGTACGGTCCGTTCCGATGTGGATTTCGTTATCACGTTCGAAGAATTGACCGGTATGTTTGAAGCAAAGGGAATTTTATTGGACGAGATCAAGGCAATGGATGAGATGAAAGATGCTACTGCTGCCGGAAGAGGTTACGGCGTGGCAGGCGGTGTTGCCAATGCCATCAAGGATTGTATTGAAAAATATTATCCGGGTACGCCTGTCAATATCCAGCATGCGGAGAGCCTGGCAGAGTGTAAGAAAGCACTTCTCCTTGCCAAGGCAGGCAGGATGAACGGCTGCCTGATCGAAGGTATGGCATGTCCCGGAGGCTGTATCGCCGGTGCCGGAACCAATATTGCTATCCCTGTGGCTGCGAAGGCTGTGGATAAATTCAAAAACGAAGCGGAAAAGAAAGTGCCTGATGAGAGCATGAACCAGGAAATGGTAGAACTTGAGAAGAGTAATTTATAAAAATCGTTGACGGAAATAAATAGGAAGCGGATTAAGAAACCATCATTTACTGCGATGGTTTCTTTTTTGGGCAATAAAATTAGATATTGTTATTTCGAAAGAAATACTATAGAATAACGTGAGGTAAGTTATAAAATCTGTCAAAGATAAATTCGCAAATAAATCTGTGAAAGTATTTTAAAGATTTATAGTTTTACAATGAAAGAAAGATATGGTTGAAAGTATGAATATTCAGGACAGTATTATATTTTTTATGGAAATCTTGGGAACGATCGCTTTTGCTGCGTCAGGGGCAATGGTGGGAATCCGCAAAAAAATGGATATTTTCGGAATCTGTGTACTTGGTGTCGTGACTGCTGTGGGCGGTGGTATGACCAGAGATGTGATTCTGGGAAAGGTGCCTTCCGCCCTGCAGAAACCTGTCTATGTGGAAGTGTCGGTGGCTACGGCACTGGCTATTTTTGTGCTGCTCTATATCAAACAGGATCTTTTAAGCGGCAGACTCGGGACTTTTTACGATAAATCCATGCTGATCATGGATTCCGTGGGACTGGGCATCTTTACTTCACTGGGGGTAATGTCCGGAACAGATAACGGCTATCAGGACAATACGTTCCTTCTTGTATTTATCGGAATGCTTACCGGTGTGGGAGGCGGTCTGATGCGTGATATGATGGCGGGAGAGGAACCGTATATTTTTGTGAAACATATTTATGCCTGCGCCTCACTGGTAGGAGGAATCTGCTGTGTCTGGCTGTATCGCGACTGGGGCAGACTTCCTGCAGTGTTTATCGCCGCTTTTGCGGTTATGATGATCCGTTTTCTGGCGGCACATTACCGCTGGAATCTTCCGCATCCGAAATCCGAGTCTTAACTGTTGCAGTTTTTGAAAAAAGGCGGTAGAATAAGAAAAGCAGTTCGTCTATGATATGGAAAAACGAACAGAAATATATAGGTACGGAAAAGTCATGACGGACAAGACGATCCCAGGACAAATTCTGTACGGAAATGAGGAGAAAAATGACAAAGATCAGAACAAGATATGCGCCCAGTCCTACCGGTAAAATGCATGTAGGTAACTTACGGTCCGCATTATACGAATTTTTGATTGCCAAGCATGCCGGCGGAGATTTTATGCTTCGTATTGAGGATACCGATCAGGAGCGTTATGTCGAAGGCGCTACCGAGATCATCTATCGTACCCTGGAGAAGACCGGACTGGTACATGATGAAGGTCCTGATAAGGACGGAGGTTACGGTCCCTATGTCCAGAGTGAGCGTATGAAGACCGGTATCTATATGAAATATGCAAAGGAACTGATCGACAAGGGTGAGGCGTATTACTGCTTCTGCGATAAGGAGAGACTGGCTTCCCTGAAGACAGAAGTCGTAGACGGTAAGGAGATCACTGTGTATGACAAGCATTGTCTGCATCTGTCCAAGGAGGAAGTAGAGGCAAACCTTGCGGCAGGCAAGCCTTTTGTAATCCGTCAGAATAATCCGAAAGAAGGTACGACAACCTTCCATGATGAGTTATACGGAGATATTACTGTAGATAACTCTCAGCTGGATGATATGATCCTGATCAAATCCGACGGATACCCTACCTACAACTTTGCAAACGTAGTAGATGATCATACCATGAATATCACCCATGTTGTCAGAGGTAATGAGTATCTGTCTTCTTCACCGAAGTATGTGCGTCTGTATGAAGCTTTCGGATGGCAGGTACCGGTATATATTCATCTGCCGTTAATTACGGATGAAAATCATAAAAAGCTGTCCAAGAGAAGCGGACATGCTTCTTTTGAGGATCTGATCGATCAGGGATTTATTACGGAAGCAATTGTCAACTATGTGGCATTGCTGGGATGGAGCCCGGAAGATAACCGAGAGATCTTTTCCCTGGATGAGCTGATCAAAGAGTTTGATTATCATCGTATCAGCAAATCCCCTGCGGTATTTGACATTGTAAAGCTCCGCTGGATGAACGGTGAGTACCTGAAGGCAATGGATTTCGATAAGTTCTATGAGATGGCAGAGCCTTATCTGAAGGAGACCATCAAGAAGCCGTTAGACTTAAAGAAGATTGCCGCAATGGTTAAGACAAGAATCGAAGTATTCCCTGATATTGCGGAGCTTGTGGATTTCTTTGAGGAGCTTCCCGAGTATGATGTGGCAATGTACACGCATAAAAAGATGAAGACCAACAGTGAGAGCTCTCTGGAAGTGCTCACTGACCTGCTTCCGGTTCTGGAAGCACAGGAGGATTACAGTAATGACGGACTGTATCAGACTCTTGTAAAATATGTGGAGGAAAAAGGCTGTAAGAACGGCTACGTGATGTGGCCCATCCGTACCGCAGTATCCGGCAAGCAGATGACACCTGCCGGTGCTACGGAGATCATGGAAGTCCTTGGAAAAGAGGAATCCCTGAAGAGAATCCGCAAAGGAATCGAATTACTGAAGGCAAATGTTTGATCTTACAGAATGTAATCCTTCCCAAAGGAAGGCTGTAACGTTCGGAGAGGGCCCGCTGTTATTATTGGCGGGTCCGGGCTCCGGCAAGACATTTACCATTACAAAGAGGATCCTTTATCTGCTGCAGGAGAAAAAAGTATCACCGGAAAAGATTCTGGTAATTACTTTCACAAAAGAAGCGGCAATTTCCATGAAACAGCGTTTTTCAATAACTTCTCCGTTAAGTAATACCGTCAATTTCGGAACATTTCATTCTGTTTTCTATCACATACTGCTCCGGTCGGGCAGAGTATCACCGGGTAACATTTTAAACGACAGACAAAAAGCAAATCTGATATTTCCCATTCTGAAAAAAATAAAAGAAGATAAGAAGATCGAGGTATCCGAATTCTCAGAGATAATCGGAAATTTCCTTGCAGCGATCAGTTTTTATAAAAATACAGGAGAAAAAGAAGAGGCTGAGAATAAGATCCCGGAGGAATGGCGGGAATATTTTTCAAAGATTTACCATGCATATGAGGAAAAAAGAAGAGCGGCGAGAGGACTGGATTTCGATGATATGCTCGTAGAATGTGAAGAACTTCTGCAAAAAAATACGGCACAGAGAGAGTATTGGCAGAAGAGATTCAGCCATATACTGATCGATGAATTTCAGGATATCAATTACAGACAGTACAGTATTATACGGATCCTTGCCCAAAAGCATAAAAATGTGTTCGCAGTAGGAGATGATGACCAGGCAATCTACGGATTCCGGGGAGCAAAACCGGCCTGTATGAAACTGTTTGAGGAGGAATTTGCGGCAGAAAAAATACTTCTGGAAACAAATTACCGCAGCAGACAGGAAATTGTCGAGGCATCATTGCTTGTAATCAATGAAAACAGGAACCGTTTCCACAAAGAACTTGTGGCATGCGAAGCTAACCGGAAGCGGAATGGGGATACACTGCATGCAGTAAAGGTAAAAGAATTCAAAGAGGCATCGGAACAATTACATTACCTGGTAACACAGCTGAAAAGCCGGCCGGAGGGGGAGACCGGGGCGATTCTGTTTCGGACAAACCTTGCGATGCAGAGTGTGGCAGCGAGACTTACACGAGAGAGAATTCCGCTGATCATGAAAGAAAAAATGTCTGATCCCTATGCGCATTTTATTGTGTGTGACATTATGGCTTATTTGCGCATTGCAAAGGGAAATGCGGTCAGAGCTGATTACCTGTCGGTCATGAACAAACCGTTCCGGAATATTTCCAGAGAGGCGTTCGGAAACGAAGCATCCTTAGAAAATGCGGAACGATATTATTCCGGTGCATTATTTGGAATTGCGGATCGCAGAAAAGTATATGAAGCTGTCAAATTATTCAGGAAACAGATGGAATTCCTGAAAAATACGGAATTAAAGACGGCGGTGACCTTTATACGAAAAGTATGTGGATATGAACGGTATCTGCAACAGAAAGTAAGAATGGATCATGAGGAAAGAGCAGAGGAATGGATCGAGGTGCTCGACTGGATCACGGAAGATGCGGAACATTACAGTGACCTTGTACAATGGCAGGAAGCACAGGCTGCATACGGAGAACTTCTGCTAAAAAATAATCGGGAACAACAGGAACAGAAAAAGGAAAAGGCGGAAGATCGCGGAAAAGTAAGATTGCTGACCGTCCATGCAGCCAAGGGACTGGAATTCGATCATGTCTGGATCCCGGATTGTAACGAAAAGACATTTCCGCACGGTAATATGCCTGATCCGGAGCAGTGCGAGGAGGAACGCAGAATCTTCTATGTAGCCATGACAAGGGCAAAAAAAGACCTGGAACTTCTCTGTCTTACCGGCACAAGAGAGCGTCCCAGGTTCCCCTCCAGATTCCTTATTCCTCTGAATCGTTATCGTCAATGAGCTCATCAAATTCACAGTTGTCCAGATATTCATCAAAAGCATCTGCGACCTTCTCATAGACGTCGTCATCTTCAATGTATGCAAGAATCGGCTCTTCGTTCGGATCGTCCGGATTCTCGGTATATCCGTAGAACCATACCTCTCCGTCATCGTTGTCACCGTTTTCGTTCAGAGGCATTAATACGATATAATCGTTTTTCTCTACGGTGAGAATGGTGATGATCGCACAATTGACAACTGTGCCGTCCTCCAGTTCCAACTCAACGGTCATTTCTTCATCTTCATAGCTTTCATTTTTACCCATGGAAATCCTCCTGATAGTTTTGTAGGGTGTAACAGTATTTTGTTCCCTTATTATAACCGTTTACAGATATTCTTGCAATGCTTGTTTTTCTTATCGCCACAGGCTATAATAAAACAGTAAAACTAAGACAAATCAGCGAAAAGACGGAGTACGATAATGACAGAAAAAAAGCATGCAATAAAGCCTTATCCGCTGGGAGCGCACCCGGAGGACGGTGCGATCCGATTCTCTTTTGCTTCCTGCGAAAAGGACTGTGGTGTGATCGTTTATGACAGGAAAAGTGGGAAAAGACTTCGTAAGATTCCTTTCAGACAGGAAGACCGTATGGGCAATGTATATTGCAGATATCTGGAACTGGATCCGGTGCAGACAGGTTATCAGTTCTATGAGGCGGAAAAAATAGTGCCGGATCTGTATGCCAAAGGTTTTTCGGGAAAACCCGCCTACGGAAAAGTACGGAAGAATCAGAATAAAATCGCTGTATTTTTGAAAGAGGATTTTGACTGGGAGCAGGATGTGCATCCGATGCTTTCCTATCAGGAGAGTGTATGCTACTGTCTGCACGTTCGCGGCTTTACGATGCATACATCTTCTAAAGTCATACATCGCGGTACTTTTGCCGGGCTTACCGAAAAGCTGGATTATCTCCGGGAAATCGGTGTTACCACGGTAGAATTGCAGCCTGTCTACGAGTTTGACGAGGCACCGGCAGAGGCAGGACCGCAGACATCCGGGGATATGGCTGCTGCAACTGCGTCCGCTACAGAAAAAAACAGAGAATGTCCGGGATACCGTTTGCTGAACTATTGGGGATATCAGAAAGGATATTATTATGCACCGAAGGCTGCATATGCCGCCGGTGAAGATCCGACGGAAGAATTCCGGCAGATGGTGAAGGAATTTCATAAACGTAAGATGGAAGTGATCCTGCAGTTTTATTTTCCGAAGGGAATGGATGCTGCGGAAGTCGGAAATATTTTGAGATTCTGGGTACTTACCTATCATATAGACGGATTTCATTTGATGGGAGAGGGTGTACCGGCACAGATGCTGGCAAAGGATCCGGCACTTGCCGGCACCAAGCTGTGGTATTATTCCTTCGATACCGAAGATATTTACGGGCAGTCACGATCACCGGAATATCGTAATCTGGCAGAATATCGTGACGATTATCTGTATACAATGCGTCGGTTCCTTAAGGGCGATGACAATATGCTTTCGGGTGTGTTATATGAAATGCGCCATATCCCTTCTAAAATGGGAAGAATCCATTATTTGTCCAACTATTACGGATTTACGATGATGGATATGGTCTCTTACGATCATAAGCACAATGAGGCAAACGGAGAGGGCAATCGGGACGGAAATGATTATAACTGCAGCTGGAACTGTGGAGAAGAGGGCGTTTCCCGTAAGAAGAAAGTACTGGCACTTCGGAAAAAGCAGCTGCAGAATGCGTTCTGTATGTTAATGCTGACGCAGTCGACACCGCTTATTTTCATGGGAGACGAATTCGGCAATTCAGAGCAGGGAAACAATAATCCTTATTGCCAGGACAATAAGATTACCTGGCTGAACTGGCAGGATATCGAAAAGAACCGGGAACTGTTTGAATTCTGGAAGCAAATGGTTGCTTTCCGTAAAAAACATCCGATTTTACATCCGGAAGAGGAACTTCGTATTATGGATACACTTTCCTGCGGTTATCCGGATCTGTCCTATCATGGACAGAACGCCTGGAGACCTCAGACAGAAAGCTATAACAGGCATGTCGGTATGATGTACTGCGGAAAATATGCAAAAACTGCGTCAGGGAAGGAAGATGTGTTCCTCTATGTTGCCATGAATATGCACTGGGAACTGCAGAAACTTGCCTTTCCGAAGCTTCCTAAGGGAATGGAGTGGAAACAGGTCCTGGCAACGGAAAAGATGGAAACCTCACTGACTGCGGAAGAGCGGGAGGAACAGGCAAAAGATCAAATGATAGGCGTTATTTCTCCCAGAAGTATTGCGGTGTATGAAGGTGTGGAAAGTGCACCTTGTGTGAAAAGCAAGAGGGATAGCGGAAAAAACAAAAATAAGCTGTAGGATAATATAAAGTATGTATCATATCTGGAAACATTTTAAGACAATTACTTATCATAAGATTCTGGTGGCAGGAGGGTGCTTCCGGGTCGGACTATACAGGCAGGGACTCTTGCACGATATGTCGAAGTACAGTCCGACGGAATTCCTGGTGGGAGCAAAGTATTATCAGGGAACCAGAAGTCCCAATAATGCAGAGAGGGAAGATATCGGTTATTCCAGTGCCTGGCTGCATCACAAGGGCAGAAACAAGCACCATTATGAATACTGGATCGATTACAGCATGCAGGCGTTGCCGGGAGGTATGGCACCGGTACCGATGCCAGACCGGTATATCGCCGAGATGATCATGGACAGGATCGCTGCAAGCAAGGTCTACATGGGAGAAGCGTATACTGACAGATCGCCGTTGGAGTATTATTATCGTGGAACGGATAAGGCGCCGATTCATCCCGATACCCGTACAAAGCTTTTGTATGTACTTAAAATGCTTGCAGAGCAGGGTGAGGAGAAAACATTCCTCTTTATCCGTGAAAATCTGGTACAGCATAAACAGGAACTGGACTGGCAACAGTTGGAGAAAGCAGAATAGAATAGTAAAAACAGTGATAAGTAGAGAGGCAATATGAACTGTATTATACTGTTATTGTTACTATTTTGCGGAGGTAATTCCTGTCAGAACGGCTGTGGATGTGGCTCTTGCGGAAACAATTCCTGTATAGGTGCCAATGCCTGTGGTGCACGTAACCGCTCTGAACGAAATGAGCGCAGTGGATCGGGCAGGGAAGGCTGCGACAATGATTGCAGGAGATCGGAGTCTGAGAGAGACCGCAGGCCGCCCAGACCGGAATTCCCTAATTTTACACCGGTGGATGACCCTGCATTTTCCAGAAGAAATGATGGAAGATGTGAGACCTGTGGATGCGAACAGAACTCATAAATACAGTAATACAAGAAGAAACCCCTGAATCGATAAAAACGATTCAGGGGTTTGATTTACCTCAGATTAGTTGGACATTACTTCTTTCCAGTATTTGTTGAAGAGTTCTTCTCCTTCTGTACCCAGATACAGGAAGGTCTCGAGATTGTGATACTGAGACAGATCCGGGAAAGCAATCGGAGAATTCTTTAATTCTTCATCTTCAATCAACTCTCTGGCAGCTACATTGGGAGTACCGTAGGTGATGTATTCGAAATTCTTCAGAGCCACGTCTGCGCGGCACATGAAATCAATGAATTTCTCAGCATTTTCTTTGTTGGGAGCATTCTTCGGAATGACCCATCCATCGATCCAGACATTGGTACCTTCCTCAGGAATCACATAGTCCAGATCAGGGTTTTCGCTCATTACATAAATAGCGTCACCGGAGAACATAACGCCCAGAGCAGCTTCGTTACCGATCATTTTGTCACGCACCTGATCCACAACGTAAGCCTGTACGAGAGGCTTCTGGGCAATCAGATCCTGGGTTGCAATCTGCAGTTCGGACTCATCCAGACTGTTGGAAGAGAAGCCGTTCTTTTTCAGAGCAACCATAAGAGAATCCTTTACGGAATCCATCATCAGAATATTATCGGCATATTTCTCATCCCAAAGGTCAGCCCATTTGGTGGGAGGGGTATCTACCATGGTCTTGTTATAGATAATGCCGACGGTTCCCCAGCAATAAGGGATGCAGTATTTGTTGCCGGGATCGTAAGCAGCTGCCTGCTCATAATACTGTTCCCCGATATTTGTTTTGGCATTGGGGATCTTGTCATAATCGATCTCCTGAATCAGATCATTTTCAATCATCTTCTGTACCATGTAATCGGAAGGACATACCACGTCATAAGCGCTGGATCCGGCCTCTACCTTGGGATACATGATCTCGTTGGTCTCAAACTCATCGTAGATCACCTTGATACCGGTCTCTTCTTCGAACATGGTGATGGTCTCGGGATCGATATATTCACCCCAGTTGTAGACGATGACTTCGCCATTTTCACCACCGGCGGAAGAGGATCCGCAGCCGGTCAGAGCAGTTGCGGTAAGGATACCGCACAGAAGCAGTGCAACAAATTTTTTCATTCATTTTCCTCCTAAAATCTATTGAAAAAGTGATTACTTTTTCTTCCCTTTGGGTGTGTAGTTTACTAAGATAAGTAAAACCAGTACAGTTACAAAAATAATCGTGGACAATGCGTACATTTCCGGTTTGATGCCTTTTTTTACCTCAGTGTAGATCTTGGTGGACAAGGTGTCAACGCCGGGACCCTTGGTAAAGTGAGTGATGATAAAGTCATCCAATGACATGGTAAATGCCATCAGAAAACCGGACAGGATACCCGGCAGGATATCCGGAAACACCACCTTGAAAAAGGCATATACATGAGATGCCCCCAGGTCCAGAGCCGCTTCGTAAGTACTGGGATTGAGCTGCTTCATACGGGGCATTACACTTAAGATCACATAAGGAATATTAAATGTAATATGCGCAAGCAGGATCGTGCCGAAACCAAACTTTACACCGAGACTGATGAACAACAGCATCAGAGAGATACCGGTGACAATCTCAGCATTCAGCATGGGGATATTGGTGATTCCCATGAGAATTGTACGGCTGGTGCGCTTCATGGACTGCATGGCGATACATGCGATCGTTCCGATCAGGGTTGCTATCAATGCGGATAACAGTGCCAGAGCCAGTGTATTCCACAGTGCCTGCATGATCTGTTCATTCTGGAACAGGGAATGGTACCATTTGGTAGTAAATCCTCCCCATTTTGCACGGGTCTTACTCGCATTGAAAGAGAGTACGATCAAAGTCAGGATCGGAGCGTATAAAAAGATAAAGATTAACGCAAGGTATATTTTTTTTGCGGTTGTTTTGATCATAATGCGTTCGCCTCCCCGTCCTTATCCGTTACCACGGAGATTACCATATTAAAGATGATGAACAGCATCAGTACGATAGACAGACCGCTTCCGAGGTTCCAGTTGCCGGTCTGCGTGAATTCCTGCTCAATAACGTTACCGATCAGCAGGATCTTACTGCCGCCCAGAATCTTACTGATGACGAAGGTGGTCAGTGCCGGAACGAATACCATCGTGATACCGCTGACCATACCGGGCAGGCTTAACGGGAAAATGATCCGCAGGAAAGTCTGCATCCCGTTGGCACCGAGATCGTAAGCTGCATTGATGACGCTTTTATCGATTTTCACAAGTACATTATAAAGAGGCAGAACCATAAACGGTAAAAAGTTATATACCATACCGAGTACGATGGCATAAGGTGTATTGATGATATTCAGCGCCGGCAGGTGCAGGGCAGAGAGAATACTGTTAATGACACCTGTTTTTTCTAGAAGCGTCTGCCATGCCAGGGTGCGGAGCAGGAAATTCATCCACATCGGCAGGATAAAGATCAAAACCAAAAAAGAGTTCTGGTTTACATTCATATTGCACAGAATCATGGCAAGCGGATAGGCGAGAAGCAGACAGATCACGGTACTGATCACAGATAATTTCAATGCTTCCCACAAAGCTTTCGAATGTTCTGCGGTGGCGATCGCCAGAATATTATCGAGCGTAAATGCTCCGGTCTTGTCGGTCAGACCATAATAGAAGACCATGCACAGAGGCACAATGACGAACATGACTGACCAGAAGATAAAAGGGAGCGATAATAATTTTTTATTCATTGACTCCAATGGCCTCCTCATCCTCGGATTCCGGCTTCTTCATGATCTGAATATTGAACGGATCTACTTTGATGCCGACTTTGGTACCTACGGGAACCATTTTGGTCGACTGTACCAGCCACTCGAAACCGTTGGCCATGACTTCCATCTCATAATGGACACCTTTGAAGATGGAGTGGGTCAGAGTACCCTGAATAATGCCTTCTTCGGGAGCGACCAGTTCCACATCTTCGGGACGGATGACTACGTCAACCGGCTTGTTCTCACCGAAACCGGTATCCACACAGGCAAAACGGGCACCGAGGATCTCTACCAGACGATCACGGATCATGGTAGCACCGATGATATTACTGTCGCCGATAAAGTCAGCGACGAATGCGTTCTCCGGCTCGTTGTAAATGCTCTCCGGTGTACCGATCTGCTGGATATAACCCTGGTTCATGACTACGATAGTATCGGACATGGTCAGGGCTTCTTCCTGGTCATGAGTGACATAGATAAAGGTAATGCCCAGTTCATTCTTCAGACGGATCAATTCATACTGCATATCCTGGCGCAGTTTCAGATCCAGTGCACCGAGAGGCTCATCCAGGAGCAGAAGCTTCGGCTCGTTTACAATAGCGCGGGCAATGGCGATACGCTGCTGCTGGCCGCCGCTTAAGGAATCCGGCATACGGTTCTCGAAACCGTCCAGATTGACTAACTTCAGGGCATATTTGATTTTATCATTAATATAAGATTTACTTTTACCGCTGATCTTTAATCCAAAAGCAATATTTTCCGCAATGGTCATATGAGGGAACAGGGCATACTTCTGGAATACAGTGTTTAAATTACGCTTATTGGGTGGAAGGTTAGTGATATCCCTGCCTTCGAAAATGACCTGACCTTTGTCAGGGGTCTCGAAACCGCCAAGGATTCGGAGGGTTGTAGTCTTTCCGCAGCCACTGGGTCCTAACAGAGTCAGAAACTCATTCTCGCGGATGTACAGATTGAGATCATCCAGAACCATCTGACTGTCAAATGATTTTGAAATGTTCACTAAATTGACTAAAGCATTTTTCATCAATTTTTTCCTTCCTGGTGTAAAAAATCCTGCAAAAAATCTTCGAAAAATCTAAATGAAAATTTTTTGCAAGTCGAATTAATATTATACATAAATACGTGGAAAGTCAATGTGAAGTTTTGCATTTTCCCGGCTAATTTACATAAACTTTACCCTGCAGAAAAAACAGGAGTATTTTTCGGGAATTTTGCAGAAAAAATGTTTCACAATTTTGAGAATTGTGCTATATTTAAAAACATAAAAAGACACAGTAACATGTAAGGAGGATCCGGTCATGAGCAAGGAAAAATATGTTGCCTATGTTTCCAGTTATACACAGGGGGACAGTCACGGTATCAGAATATATGATGTGGACATGAAAAACGGCCGCTTTAAGGAGAAGGATAAGGTGGAGATCACGAACTCTTCTTACCTGACTATCTCACACAACGGAAAGTTTCTTTATTCTATTACGGATTTTGGTGTGGAAGCTTATACCATAATGCAGGACGGAGATCTGGAGCTGATCAATTTTGCACCGATCAATGGTATGAGAGGATGTTACGTTTCCACGGATTATACGGATCAGTATCTGTTTGTGGCAGGGTATCATGACGGTAAACTGACAGTGCTTCGATTAAAAGAGGACGGTTCCATCGGGGAGATCACCGATGAGATCTATCACAAGGGCCTGGGCAGTATGGCAGAGCGGAATTTCCGCCCTCATATCAATTGTGCCCGCATGACACATGATAATAAGTATCTTCTGGTGGCCGATCAGGGGATGGATCATGTCAATGTATATCGATTTGATGCGGAGAAGGGAAAGGTAAAGCTGGAGGACATCATCCGCAGTGAGATGGAATCCGCACCCCGTCATATCAAGATCTCCGAGGACGGCAAATATATTTATATTCTTCATGAACTGAAGTGTTATATTGATGTTTATGAGTATGCGGATAACAATAATGACCCTACGTTCGAGAAGATTCAGACCGTAGACCTGATCAAACTGACCAGAGGCAATACCAACAGTGCCAGCGCATTCAGTTTCTCTCTCGATTATAATTATCTGCTCAGCTCCATCGCAGGTGATAATTCCGTTATCGTATTTGATGTAGACAAGAAGACGGGACTTTTGAAGAAGAATTTCCTGCTGCCGGTCAGCGGTGAGTATCCGAAGGATGCGGAGTTCTTCCCGGACAACAAGTTCCTGGTATCGTTAAACCACGAGAGCAACACCATGACTTTCTTCCATATTGATCTGGAGCACGGCACCATGATCATGAACGGACCGGCAATGAAAGTCAATATGCCCAACTGTATTTTGTTTCATAAGCTTGGGTAACTTGAAAGTTAGTTGGCTAACCGGACGAACTCCCGGGACGGACAGAAGGGCTCTAAAACTTCCAAGTAATAGTCACTGCCGTACATTAAATATATTTGAAAAATGGACGTTTTCTGATGCGTGGGTCTATAGCAGAAAATCTTCTCTCCAGATACTTTTGAAGCTGTCAAATGCCTTCAAAATAAGAAAAAT